>JAIOII010001070.1 GCA_019912685.1 Kofleriaceae bacterium | reverse complement strand
CCGATGCGCAGCACCGAGCCGACGCCACCGCCACGCCCGGATGGGCCATGGCGGCCGGGGCAACCCGTGCGTCACCCGCGCTACGGCGTCGGCACGGTGCTGCGCATCGGCGACGACGCGGTCGACTGCGACTTCGGCAAGCTCGGCCCGCGCTCGTTCCCGCTGCGCATGTGCCCGCTCACCGCCGCGGGCCCGCCGTGAACGTCGCCCCGTGCTTCCCGTGGCCCAAGCTCGACCTCGTGGACGCGCTCGCGCGCGCGCTCGCCGGCTTCGAGGCCGCGCTGCGACTCGAGCAGGCGGTGCACGGCCTCGACGAGTGGCCCGAGACCCGACTGCAGGGTGCGCTCGCCGAGGCGCTGGCGCAGGCGCACGAGGTCGAGCGCGAGGTCCACTACCCGTCGGCGACGGCGAGGAAGCGCAGCGCGCGCGCCCGCTGCGACTTCGTGCTGCGCGCACGAGGGATTGTGAAACAATCCCGTCTCCGTACAGAGTGCCCGAGCCATCCTGGCGAGGAAACTCGATCGACGGAGGCTGGGAATCGATTGATTCCCAGCCTCCGCGGCGCCGAGCTCGTCCCCGAGGACGCGCTGTGGCTCGAGCTCAAGGTCGCGCGCCAGCGCACGACCGGCGGCGCCGTCGATCCGCGCTACGGCGAGCAGTGGCGGCGGCACCTCATCGCGGATCTGCGCAAGCTGTCCGCCGATCCGCGCATCCGCGACGCGGCGATCGCGCTGGTCGCCTTCACCGAGGACGAGGCGCAGCTCGCGCGCGACCTCGACGGCTTCGAGCGCCTGATGATCCGGCGCGACGTGGTCGCCGGCTTCCGCCAGGTGCGCACGCTGCCGATCGTCGAGCGCATCGGGCACCGCGTGTGCGGCGTCGCCGTCTGGCCGACGGTCCAATCCTGAGCCGGTCAGATCGCGCCGAAGCGGAAGCCGCCGCCCAGGCCGAAGAACGTCGACGTCTTCGCCTCCTGCACGTCGTTCGCGTACGTATGGAGGCTGGCGAAGGCGAGCCCGAGCATCACCGAGCGATCGCGCGGCCCGAGATCGAAGCCGAACAGCCCCTGGAAGCCGACCGTGCGCGGCAGCTTCACGAGGTCGGTGTCGGCGGGCGGACCGTAGCTCTCCCCGGTCGCCATGAACGAGCGGGCGCCGATCGGCTCGGACGCGTAGAGGTCGACGAGGAAGATCGGGCGCACGTAGCGGTTCGTGCCGGTGAGGACGCCGCCGACATCGACCGAGGCGAAGCCGCCCGCAGTCGGCGCGTAGCCGCCGCCGGCGCCGACGAACGCGGCGGCGTGGAGGTCGTCGTTCGACGGACCGTGCACCTGGACGCCGACGCGGCCGGTGCCGGCGTACGGGTTCTGCCCGTGGTTGTCGCCGTCGACGCGCATGAGCCCGACGTCACCGGTCATCGCGACCTTGTCGCTCACGCCGCGGCGGTAGCGGACGTTGCCCGCGAAGATGCCCGGGCCGAGCACCTCGCCCGAGACGTTGCCGTCGAGCTGGACGTCGGCCTCGCCGCGCGCCGGAGCCTGCGCGGTGCTGATCGGCATGGGGCGCGCCGACGGCGTGTACGCGTGCGGGGTGCACGCAGCGATGGGAGCGATGGAGAGGAGGGCGAGCAGAGGGAGGTGACGCACGCCATGTGATCAATACAATGGTCGTACCAGCGCCAACCAACCGGAATTGCTGGCGCGGCGTGTCAGGGCTTCGACACGCGGTGTACAACCGCGCCGGAGGTCAGTCAGCCATGCCGCGCCTTGCCGCCTCGTTCCTCGTCGTCTCCCTCGGTGCCGTCGCCGCGTGCGGCGGCAAGTCGTCGTCGTCCACGCCGTCCAACACCACGCCGGAAGCGCCGGCGGGCGGCGGCGCGAAGCTGCCGTGGGAAGCCGCCTTCACCGCCGGCGCCACGTTCACGCTCGTCGACGGCATGACCGCGGGCGCGCCCGAGGACGAAGCCGGCGAGCCGCTCACGATCGAGATCACCCACGTCGAGGACAAGGGCAACGAGCGCGTCTACACGCTCGCGTGGAGCGACGCCGGCAACGGCCTCGAGAAGATCGTGGTGCGCGACGGCGTCGTGCTCTTCAACGACACCAAGCCCGAGGACATGCAGGAGCCGTTCGAGACGCCCGTCGGCATGTGCTACGGCGAGGACCTCTCCAACCCCGACGGCTGCGACGACGTCTGCGACGGGCACATCTGCATGGACGCGACCGGCATCGTGACGATCAGCGGGCTCTACGCGCCCGGCTACAGCGAGTACGTCGCGAAGTAGCGCGCCCTCAGTCCCTGCCGAGCTCGCGGCGGACGATCGCCGCGCCGTCGGCGAGCGCGCGCAGCTTCTCGCGCGCGACCTGACGCGGCAGCTGCTTGAGGCCGCAGTCGGTGGTGAGCGTCACGCGCTCGGGCTCGATGTGCCGGAGCACCTTGCGGACGCGCTCGGCGACCTGCTCGGGGTGCTCGATCTCGAGCGTACGCACGTCGATCACGCCGGCGGCGATGCGCTTCTCGGGCGGCAGCTGGCGCAGGAGGTCGGCGTCCTCCATCTCGCGGCACGCGAAGTCGAGCACGTACTCGTCGACGGCGACGCCGAGGTAGTGGGGCAGGATGGCGCGGTAGCCGCCCGCGGTCATGCCCTCGAGCTTGTTGCCCCACGCGTTGCCCATGCAGAAGTGCCACGAGGTGCGCACGGTCTTGCGATCGATGTCGCGCATCGTGCGATCGACGATCTCGTTGACCCACGCCCAGTCCTTGTCGCCCGAGAGGTACGGCATCCACGCGCCGAGGTCCTCGAGCTGGATGTCGCGGCAGCCGGCCTCGATCAGCTCGTGGATCTCCGCCGAGAACACGTCGGCGAGCGCGCGCGACAGGTCGTAGCGGTTCTTCACCGGGCCGCCGCGGAAGTGGGCGAGCGTCGCGAGCTGCACCGGCCCGGCGCCGACGCACGCCTTGATCGGCTTTGTCGTGTGGCCCTGCGCCCAGCGATAGATGAGCGCCATGCGCACCGGCCCGCGCGCGATCTCGCCCTCGACGGCGACGCCGCCGGCCTCGTCGAGCGCCCACACGTCGCGGCCCTGCGCCTTGGCGCGCGCCGGGTGCGGCAGCTTCTCGGGCGAGAAGCCCTTCGTGCGCTCGAGCCAGTACCAGAGGAACGACCCGATGCCCATGTGATAGTCGTCGAACCACATCTGGCCGTCGGTGAGGACGTCGAGCCCGGCCTGTTCTTGATCCTTGATCACGGTCCGCGTGGCGTCGTGGAACGCCTCGGCGTGAGCGGCGACCTTGAACGCCTCGAGGACGTCGCGGCCGGCGAGCTGATGGGTGAACCACGCCGGCCGCGGGTAGCTGCCGACCATGGTCGTGGGCAAGATCCTCTGCGCGCTCATCGCGCGCAGAGTGTCACGACCCGGGGATGAGATCGATCGTATCTCCCGACACCTTCTTACCGCGCAGGACGCGGTAGTCCGCGCCCCACTGCTCGAGGACGACGGTGTCGTCGCCGGGCGCGGAGTAGAGCCACCAGCGGCAGCGCTCGACGTGGCCCTCGGGCACGGCGGCCTTCGCGCCGCGGAGGTTGCCGAGATCGCCGTGCAGCTTCGCGGTGGCGTTGCCGCGCTTGTCGAGCGCGAAGCGCACGTCGCCGATGACGAGCGCCTCGGGCGGGTAACCGGCGATGTCGGTGCCCGGATCGTGATCGAGGAGGCGCACGTGTGCGGTGCCGACGCGCTCGAGGCCGACCACGCACCACTTCACGTTCGTGCCGTCGACCACGCGCGCGCCGACCCAGCGGTGGCCGTCCTCGTCGTACTCGATCACGCCTTCGACCAGATAGTCCTTGCCGTCGATCGTGAGCACGTCGCCGACCTTCAGCTCCTTCAGGCTGCGCTCGCGCAGGACGTCGCCGGGCAGCGCCAGCGTCGAGGAGCCCGAGCCGAGGCGCTTGCGCTTCTCGTTGCTGTAGATGAGGACTCCGGCGGTCGTACCACCCAGGGCGACGAGCAACGCGACCACGATGAGCACGGTGAGCACGTGACGACTATATGGCGCGACGCGTCGCAAAGAAGCGCGCACGGATGAGATTCACCGCGCCGCCTTGACACCCCCCGACGGAGGTCGCTACACCGTCCACGCCGACGTGGAACACCGCGATCTCTCATCGACTAATGCTTCCGGGCCACCAACCTGGTTACCGACCTCAAGCGTGGAGACCCCGATGGTTGCCGTACAAGCTCAGGACGACCTGCGCCGCGTGCTCGATGACGAGGGCCGCGTGCTTCCCGGCGCGCGCGTGCCGGACGTGAGCGACGAGACGCTGCGCAAGATCTTCGACACGATGTCGCTCGTGCGGATCATGGACGACCGCATGATGCGCCTCCAGCGCCAGGGCCGCCTCGGCTTCTACATGAAGGCGATCGGCGAGGAGGCGAGCCACTTCGCCGTGGCGCCGCTGCGTCCCGGCGACTGGATCTACCCGAGCTACCGCGAGCAGGGCGCGTGGTTCTGGCGCGGGTACACGGTGAAGGACTTCATCAACCAGCTGTTCGGCAACGTGCAGGACCCGGTGAAGGGCCGGCAGATGCCGGTGCACCACTCGGCCAACTGGCTGAACATGGTGTCGATCAGCTCGCCGGTCGGGACGCAGATCCCGCAGGCGGTCGGCTCGGCGTACGCCGCGAAGGTGATGGGCAAGGACGACGTGTCGATGGTGTTCTTCGGCGAGGGCACTTCGTCGACGGGCGAGTTCCACGTCGGGATGAACTTCGCCGGCGTGTGGAAGGCGCCGTGCGTGTTCGTCTGCCGCAACAACGGCTGGGCGATCAGCGTGCCGCGCGAGAAGCAGACCGCGGCCAAGACGTTCGCGTCGAAGGCGGTCGGCTACGGCATGCCGGGCATCCGCGTCGACGGCAACGACATCCTCGCGATGCTGCAGGTCGCCGGCGAGGCGATCGACCGGGCGCGCGCGGGCGACGGGCCGACCTTGATCGAGGCGCTCACGTACCGCGTGCAGGGTCACTCGAGCTCCGACGATCCGTCGGTGTACCGCGATCCCAAGGAGCCCGAGCTCTGGGAGAAGCGCGACCCGCTCAACCGGATGCGCAACTACATGCGGCAGCAGGGGCTGTGGGACGAGGCGTGGGAGCGCGACATCACCGAGAAGTACAACCAGGAGATCACCGACGCGCTGGCGGCGGCGGATCAGCTGGGCGCGCCGGCGGTCGAGACGATGTTCGAGGACGTCTTCGAGGAGATGCCGTGGCACCTCCGCGAGCAGCGCGACTGGCTGATGCAGCAGGCGCGCACCCGTAGCCCGCACTTTCACGGCTGACGATCAGGAGCACGAGCAAGACCATGCCCGTCATGAACATCATCCAGGCCGTGAACGACGCGCTGCGCCTGCAGATGCGCGTCGAGCCCAAGACCGTCGTGCTCGGCGAGGACGTCGGCAAGTTCGGCGGCGTGTTCCGCGCGACGAGCGGGCTGCACGAGGAGTTCGGCGCCGAGCGCGTGATCGACACGCCGCTCGCCGAGGCCGGCATCATCGGCACCGCGATCGGCATGGCGCTCTACGGCCTGCGCCCGGTGCCGGAGATCCAGTTCGGCGACTTCATCTATCCGGCGTTCGATCAGATCGTGAACGAGCTTGCGAAGTTCCGGTACCGCTCGGGAGGGCAGTACCCGTGCCCGGTCGTCATCCGCACACCGGTGGGCGGCGGCATCCGCGGCGGCCACTACCACTCGCAGTCGCCCGAGGCGCTGTTCATCCACACGCCGGGGCTGAAGGTGGTGGCGCCGTCGAACCCGTACGACGCCAAGGGCTTGCTCCTCGCGTGCCTGCGCCAGAACGATCCGGTGCTCTTCATGGAGCCCAAGCGCATCTACCGCGCGAGCAAGAACGACGTGCCCGAGGGCGAGTACACGCTCGAGATCGGGAAGCTCAACGTGACGCGGCCGGGCACGCAGGTGACGCTCATCGCGTGGAGCGGCATGGTGTCGATCGCGGACGAGGCGGCGGCGAAGGCCGAGCAGGCGGGGATCTCCGTCGAGGTGCTCGACCTGCGCTCGCTGATGCCGTTCGACATCGACGGCATCCTCGCGTCGGTGAAGAAGACGGGCCGCGCCGTGATCGTGCAGGAGGCGCCGCGGACCTGCGGGTTCGCGTCGGAGCTCATCGCGTCGATCCAGGAGCGCGCGATGGAGCACCTCGAGGCGCCGATCATGCGCGTCTGCGGGTTCGACACGCCGTTCCCGTACACGCTCGAGCACGAGTACATGCCCAACGCCGATCGCGTGCTCGGCGCGATCCGCCAGACGCTGGAGTGGTGAGATGGCCTTCGAGTTCCACCTGCCGGATATCGGCGAGGGCGTCGTCGAGGGCGAGATCGTCCAGTGGAAGGTCGCCGAGGGCGACGTCGTCAAGCTCGACCAGCCGATCGTCGAGGTGATGACGGACAAGGCGACGGTCGAGATCCCGTCGCCGCGGGCCGGGCGCATCGCGAAGATCAACTACCAGGCCGGGCAGATCTGCCCGGTGGGCAAGGTGCTGGTCGTCATCGACGACGGCGGCGGCAAGGCCGCGGCCGTCCCGGCGAACGGGGGCAACGGCCACGGTCACCACGCCGCGCCGGCGGCGCCGCGCGCGCCGGAGACGGCGCCGACGCAGC
>JAIOII010001069.1 GCA_019912685.1 Kofleriaceae bacterium | reverse complement strand
CCTGGCGATGATCGTCGCCGCCGGCCGCGGCCTCGCTGCGGCGCATGAAGCTGGACTCGTGCACCGTGACTTCAAGCCGGAGAACGTGCTCGTGGGCGTCGACG
Organism: Kofleriaceae bacterium; assembly: GCA_019912685.1. Taxonomy (GTDB): domain Bacteria; phylum Myxococcota_A; class Polyangia; order Haliangiales; family Haliangiaceae; genus UBA2376. Next base: position 2,461 of record JAIOII010001069.1, on the reverse strand, counting down.
GACGGCCCAGGGTGAGCGACTTCGGGCTCGTCGCGTCATCGACTGTCGAAGCCGAGACAATCCGGTCGAGTGACGGCGCCTCGGTGGTTGCGGGGACGCCAGCGTATATGGCGCCGGAGCAATGGCGGGGGGACGAGGTCGACGCCCGCGCTGATCAGTACGCGTTCGCCGTGACGTGCTGGGAGGCGCTGTGGGGCGAGCGCCCCTTCGCGTCGCGGGACATGCTCGAGGCCGCGCGCGGCAACATCCAGCCGGAGCCTGTGCGCACACGAAGCCGACAAAAAATTCCGCGTCGGCTCGAAACAGTGCTGCGGCGCGCCTTGCAGGTCGACCGAGACAAGCGCTGGCGAGAGCTCCCGGAGTTCCTCGATCGCATCGAGCACATCGCGCGCGATCGTAGCCTCGCCCTGGGAGTCACGGCGCTCGGGATCTCGAGCGTAGCGGCGGTAATCGCGTTTCGTGCAGGCGGTGGTCTAGCCGCCGAGTCGCCATGCGGTTCGTTCCACAGCGCGTTGGGCGACGTCTGGAGCGACGGGCGACAGCGCGATCTGTCCGCGGCATTCGCAGGACGGCCCGAGCCATACGCACGCCACACCTGGGCGGACGTCCAGCAGACCATCGACGCTTGGGTTGCGGACTACCGGGATATGCGCGTGCAAGCGTGCTCGGTCCGGCGGAGGATCTCTGCTGGGGCGGGAGCGATCGCGAACGCGCGCGACCGCTGTCTCGACCGCCGACGCGACGAACTTTCCGCATTCCTGGCGGCGCTTGAACAACCTGATGCGACCACGGTGCAATATGCGCGAGCTGCGGCGCGTGGTCTGACTCGCCCCCTTGCGTGTCTCTCAGTGCAGAGCGATGCGGCGGACATGTCGGAACCACCGCTTGGTGCCAGGGACGCACTGGATGAGATACGTCGGCAACTGGTCGAGGTGTCAACGGTGCGAGCACTCGGCAAACCGCGCGATGCGGTCGCGCTCGCGGAGGAAGTGGCCACGAAGGCCGAAACGCTCGCGTGGCCGCGCATGATCGCGGAGAGTCAGCTCGAGCTTGGGCTTTCGTATCAGGCGGCAAACGCCAACGCCGAAGGCGAGCGCGCCCACGCGCGTGCGGTGCTCCAGGCGGACGCGTCGCACGCGGATGAGATTCGGTTTGCGGCCATGATCGGGCTTGCGGTGGCGGGCATGAATCACTCCCGCTACGATGACGCTGGTAGGGCGATCGAGAGCGCGCGCATGGTCGCTCGCCGTCTGCCGCCGGACGATCGTCGCGAGGTCATCCTCGATCTCAATGAGTCGATTCTCGCGTTCTGGCGCGGTGACTACGACGTCTGCATCAGCCGGGCACGGCAAACGTTAGCGAAAATCGCAACGGTGCTGGGGCCGAACGCGGTCGAAGGTGCCCTCCTCGGCGAACGTCTGTCGCACTGCCTCTACAAGGCGGACAGAATCAGCGAGTCGGAGGCGGCTCAACGGGACGCGCTGGCAATCGCCGATGTCGCCACGGGTCGCGAACACCCGCTGGCCGCCGACATCCTCTTTGGGCTCGGCTACACGGCCCTGGCGCGAGGTGCGCAAGAAGAAGCGCTCGCTCAGTTCCGCGAGTCGTTGGCGATTCGCGAGCGCGTGCTCGGACCGGATAACCCGATCGTGGGTGTCAGTCTGACCGGCATCGGAGACCTGCTGGCAGGTCTCGGGCGCTATCCCGAAGCGAAGGACACCCTCCTGCGAGCGCGGGCGATCCTCGAATCGAGTTGGGGGGCCGACAGTCCCGCGCTAGCGAGCGCCGAGAGGATGCTCGGCGAGTTGGCGATGGACCTGTCGGACTATGAAGCCGCCGAGGTGCACTTTCGCCGAGCTCTCGACATTTACCGCATGAAGCGTCCCAAGGGCCACGACGAGCTCTCCTACTCGTTGGCCAACCTGGGGCGGGCATTGCTGGCGCAGGGGGACCGAGGTGCACTTACGGTGCTGGAGGAAGCGGCCGACTCATACGCGGCTTCGCCGAGCGTTAGATCCGATAATGCGGCAATGGCTCGCTTCCATCTTGGACGTGCACTCGTGAAGTTCGAGAGCCGCGCACGTGGTATCGCCTTCATCCGAGAGGCGTGTCCGGTGCTCGAGGCCTCGAAGGAGAAATCGAAGCTGTCACTGGAGTGTCGCGCCTATCTGGCGAACCTCGGGATTCACTAGTCAAGTCCAGCATTCTCACGTGGGCGCCGTCGGCGTTTTCGGGTAGTGTCGCCTTCGTGTCGTCGTCGGCGGATCCGGGAGAGACGCGGCCCGCCGAGGGCGTCACGCGCACGCGGACGAGCGTGGCGGAGGCGCGGGAGGCGGGAGTCGTCGAGCCGACAGCCAGCACCGGGCTCGAGCGCATCCCCGAGATGATCGGCCGCTACCGTGTCACCGGCTACCTCGGCCGTGGCGGCATGGGCATGGTGCTGTCGGCGCAGGACACGGAG
>JAIOII010001068.1 GCA_019912685.1 Kofleriaceae bacterium | reverse complement strand
TCCGCGGCCTGCGCGTCAAGGAGAACGCGGCCGGCGTCGTCGCCAGGGCGCGCGACGCGGGCGTCCTCCTCTCCCTCGCCGGCGCCGATGTCGTGCGCTTCGCGCCGGCGTACGTCGTCACCACCGCCCAGCTCGACGAGGCCGTCGCCACGCTGAGCAAGGTCCTGCAGCCGTAAGGAGCGAGCGCATGCCGCACTTCCTCACCCTCGGCGGCCTGCCCGCCGCCACGCTCACCAGCCTCCTCGACGCCAGCGCCGCCTACAAGCGCGGGCGACCCCACGCGCCGGCGCCCTGGCTCCAGGGCAAGACCGTCGCCGTCGTGCTCGAGAAGGCGTCGACTCGCACGCGCGTCGGCTTCGAGGTCGCGATCAACGAGCTCGGCGGGCATCCGATCGTGCTCTCGACCTCGGGATCGCAGCTCGGGCGCGGCGAGCCCGTCGAGGACACCGCGCGCGTCCTCGGACGCATGTGCCACGGCATCGTCTATCGCACGTTCGGCGACGAGCGGCTGCAGCGCATGGCCAGCGCGTCGGGCGTGCCGGTCGTGAACGCGCTCACCGATCGCGAGCACCCGTGCCAGATCATCGCGGACCTGCTCACGGTGCGCGAGCGGCTCGGCACGATCGATGTGCGCTACGCGTGGATCGGCGACGGCAACAACGTCGCGGTCAGCTGGCTCCACGCCGCCGCGGCGCTCGGCCTCACGTTCACGCTCGCATGCCCCGAGGGTTACCACCCCGATCCCGACGTCGTCGCCGACGCGCGCGCCGCCGGGGCCGCCGTGAACGTGGTCGCCGACCCCGTCGACGCCGCGAAGGGGGCTGACGTGATCATGACCGACGTCTGGGCCTCGATGGGGCAGGAGGAGGAGGCGCGCACGCGCGCCGACGCGTTCGCCGGCTACATCGTCGACGACGGCCTGTTCGTGCACGCGTCCGGGCGGGCGATCGCGCTCCACTGTCTGCCCGCCCACCGGGGCGAGGAGATCGCGGCGACCGTCATCGACGGTCCGCGCGGCCTGGCGATCTGGGACCAGGCCGAGAACCGGCTCCACACCCACAAGGCGATCCTGGAGCTGGCCTTCACCGGCCGCGCGCACGGGCCCTGATACCGGCGCGAGACCGCGTGGTACGCTCGGCACCGTCCGGATGAGCGTTCCGCCTGCCATCCCTGACGTCGGCGCGACCACGCAGCGCCTCCGGCAGAACCCCGCCTTCGATCCACTGAAGGCCGGGTTCGGGACCGAGGAGTACTTCGTCTGGTCGCGCTTCGATGGCAACACGACCGTGAAGGACCTGATCCTCATGACCGGGTTGCCGACGGAGCGTGCGATCGAGATCGTGCGCCTCCTCTGGCAGCGCGGCGCGATCGAGGCGCCCGGCGGCGTCCTCTGTCTCGATCCGGGCGAACTCGGCGGCGTCCACCGCCTGCCACATCACCTCGTACCCGGGTGCGAAAAGAGCGGGCGAAGCCAGGCGCGCATCGAACAGTTCGACCGGCGTGCGGCCGAGCAGGCGCCAGCCGCCCGGGCTGGCGAAGGGATAGACGGCGCACAGCGTGCCGGTCACCGCCAGGCTGCGCGCCGGCACCGCCTTGCGCGGGGTGGCCAGGCGCGGCATGGCGAGCGTGTCGGGCAGGCCGCCCATGTAGGGAAAGCCCGGCATGAAGCCGAGCATGTACACGCGAAAGACGCATGCCGTCATGGTCTCGGCGACGTCCCGCTCGCTGCGCCCGCAGTGCGCTGCCATGTCTGCGAGGTCCGGCCCCGCCTCGTCGCCGAAGAGGACGGGAATGCGCCAGCGCCGCCCGGCGAGGGCGGCCGCAGGCGCGAAGGCTGCGATTTCCAGCAGGCGCACGCCGAGCGTGTCCGCCCCATCGGCGAGCGGATCGAAATGAACCGTGCAGGATCGGAAGGTCGGCACCGCCTCGATCACGCCGGGCAGCGCGGCGGCGTCGAGCGCCCGGGCAAAGCCCATGACGCGGGCGTGCAGGGCGGGGTCGATGGCATCGCCGAACTCGACGGTCCACGCCGCGTCACCGAGCGGTAGAAGCCTGGCCATGCGTTCAGAAAGAGGTAGCGGCCCGGGCAGCCTGGTCGTAGCGGCCGGAGAGCGTGCGCAGCACGCGCGCCAGTTCGGCCAGGCGCAGGTTTTCCTCCTCGGCGCCGGAAAAGCCCGGCATCAGGCAGGCCTCGCGCACCTCGCGGTAGCGCAGGCAGAGCGCCTCGCCCTTCTGCGTCGTCGAGAAGAACACCTCCTTGCCGCGCTTGTTGCCGGCAACGAGGCCGGCCGCGGCAAGCTTCTTCAGCGAGTAGGAGACGACGTGGGTGTCCTCGATGTTGAGCACGAAGCAGACGTCGGCCAGCCGCTTCTCGCGGCCGCGGTGGTTGACGTGGTGCAGCACCAGCACGTCGGTC
>JAIOII010001067.1 GCA_019912685.1 Kofleriaceae bacterium | reverse complement strand
GGCTTCGGGCCGCCGCCGCTCGCCGCGCCGAGCTTGTCGAGCGCCTCGTCGGCCGCGGCGAACTGCTCGGCGGCGTCGCGGATCCAGCGCAGCTCGCGCTCGCGGAGCACGCGCGACACCATCTTCCAGATGCTGGTCTCGGCCTCGTAGTAGTCGCGGCGCTCGCCCGGCACCCACGTCTTCTTGACCACGCTCCACTGCTGGAGCTCGGTGAGCAGCATCGACATCGCGCCGGTCGACAGGCTGAGGCGCTCCCCCATGTCCGCCGCCGACAGCGGCGCGCCCTCGAGGTAGAGGAGCGCCCAGACCCGGCCCATGTTGCGCTTGAAGCCCCAGCCCTCCATCAGCCCGCCGACCGCGTCGGCAACCTTCAGCACCTGCGCCTCGACCTCCGGATCCAGCGACCTCATCACCAAGCCTACTTCTTCTCGTCGTCGGGCACACGCGGCAGCGCGGGCATGTCGAGCGTGGGCACGCGCGACACCGAGCCTTCCGCCGCCGACGGCGCGCGGCGGAGGGCCGCGGTCTCCTCGTCACGCCGGCGCGAGATGATCTCGACGATCTCCTTCTGCGACAGGCCGCCGGTCGGGCGCAACGTCACGCCGGCTTCCTTGCCGGTCGACAGCTCGCGCGCCGTGACGCTCATGATCGACTCGACGTCGATCGTGAGCACGAGCTCGACGCGCACGCTGCCCGACGGGCCGGGCGGCAGGCCGTCGAGCACGACCTGGCCGAGGCGGCGGTTCCTGCGCACGTCGGCGTGCTCGCCCTGGTAGAGCTCGATCGACACGAACTTCTGGTCGGGCGACGTCGTCGCGAACAGCTTGCGCACGCGCACCGGCAGCATCGAGTTGCGCGGGATCAGCACGCTGAAGCCGCTCTCGCCGACCTTGATGCCGAGGTCGTGCGGCGTGACGTCGAGCAGCGTCGCGTCGTCGGTGTCGCCGGCGAGGATGCCGGCGTACGCCGCCGCACCCATCGCCACGACCTCGTCGGGGTTCACGTTCTTCGACGGCTTCTTGCCGAAGAGGTGCTCGACGACCTGCTGCACCGCCGGCCAGCGCGTCATGCCGCCAACGAGGATGACCTCCTCGATGTCGGCCGGCGTGAGCCCGGCGTCGGTGAAGACGCGCGTGCACGGCGCCGCCAGCTTCTCGAGCAGGTCCTTGGTCCACGCCTCGACCTCGTCGCGCGTCACCTTGCGCTCGAGGTTCACCGGCTCGCCGTGCTGATCCTGCGCCACGAACGGCAGGCGCAGCCACGCCTCGCGCTCGCTCGAGAGCTGCTTCTTCGCCACCTCGCAGGCCTCGCGCAGGCGGCCGAGCGCGACCGGGTTCTGCATCAGATCGACCCGGTGCTGATCGAAGAGGTGGTCGGCGATGCGCTCGACCATGCGGCGGTCCCAGTCCTCGCCGCCGAGCGCGCTGTCGCCGCCGGTCGCCAGCACCTCGAAGATGCCGCTGTCGACCGACATGATCGAGATGTCGAACGTGCCGCCGCCGAGGTCGAACACCGCGATCGTGCGCCGGCGATCGCTGATGCGGTGCGCGCCGTACGCCAGCGCCGCCGCGGTCGGCTCGTTGAGGATGCGCACGATGTCGAGGCCGGCGATCGTGCCGGCGTCGCGCGTCGCCTGCCGCTGGTGCTCGTCGAAGTAGGCGGGCACCGTGACGACGGCGCGCGTGACCGGCTCGTCGAGCGCGGCCTCCGCGATCGCGCGCATGCGGCGCAGGACGTGCGACGCGATCTCCTGCGGCGAGCGCGGCGCGCCCGCGATGCGCACCCAGGCGTCGCCGTTGGCCGCGGCGACGACGCGGTACGGCGCGGTCCTGGCGAGCGCGGTGACGTCGTCGGCGTTGACCTTGCGCCCGATGAGGCGCTTGGTCCCGAACACCGTCTGCGCGGCGTTGGTGACCGCCTGCCGGCGCGCCGGCACGCCGACCAGCACCTCGCCCGTCGGCGCCCACGCCACGACCGACGGCGTGGTCCGCTCGCCCTCGGGCGAGGGGAGGACCCGCGGCCCACGCTCGTCGAGCACGGCCACGCACGAGTTGGTCGTCCCGAGATCGATGCCGATGATCTTCGACATCCTTACTCCTTCTTCCCCATGAGGCGCGACAGGAGCCCCTTGCGCTCGTTCGTGGCCAGGCGTCGCATCTCGGCCAGCTCGCGCGCCGCGCGTTCGTTGGCGGGATCGATCTCGAGGACGGCCTCGAAGCGCTGCGCGGCCTCGAGGCGGTCGCGCTGCGCGATCGCGCGCATGCCCTCCGCCAGCTCGACGCCGGCGCGCGCCTGGCGATCGGACGGGTTCTTGCGCGCCATGATCTTGAACATCGCGAGCGCCTCGTCGTAGCGGCCCTCGTCGAGCAGCGCCTCGGCCGAGGTGACGTCGGCCTTGGGATCGTCGCCGATCGTCGGGGGTTCGATCTTCATCGGCCGGCGCTGCGTCTCCGGC
>JAIOII010001066.1 GCA_019912685.1 Kofleriaceae bacterium | reverse complement strand
GTCGTGGAGGCGGCGCGCCGCGGCGCGCCGCCTCCACGACCGCCTGACCGCGGGCGGGCCGGCGGTCTCGGTGCGCACCGCCGACCTCGCGACGTTTCCCTATCCGACCCGCTTCGGGCTCGACGGCGCGGCGCGCTCGATCGCGCCCTTCGTGATGATGCGGAACCGCGTGCAGCTCGTGCAGGTGCGGGTCGGCGGCGAGCTCGTCAACGTGCTCGTCAACCCGAGCGACCCCGAGCGCTCGCTCGCCGCGCCGTTCTTCAGCCAGCAGCTCGAGCGCTACGGCGACTTCCTCTCGCGCCGCGTGATGTCGACGCAGCACGGCACGGTCGCCGACGCGCTCGCGGGCTGGGGCGTCGATCCCGCCGACATCCACTACATCACGTTCGATCACCTGCACGTGCAGGACGTGCGCGGGCTCCTCGGCACGATCGTCCCCGAGCCGGGGCAGGCGCAGCCGACGCGCCCGCTCCTGCCCAACGCCAGGCTGCTCGCGCAGCGCAGCGAGCTGGCGACGCTCGAGGAGCCGCACCCGCTCCAGCGCTACTGGTACGTCGACGGCGGCATCCTCGGCGTCGACCCGCAGAAGATCGTCGCGCTCGACGGCGACTTCGCGATCGGCGCGGGCCTCGCGCTCGTGCGCACGCCGGGGCACACGATCGGCAACCACTCGATCGCGATGGTGACCGACCGCGGCGTGTGGACGGTCAGCGAGAACGGCATCTCGGTCGACGCGTACGCGCCCGAAGCGAGCGCGATCGCGGGCCTGCGCAGCCACGCGCGCTCGCGCGGCGTCGAGGTCATCCTCAACGCCAACACCCGGGAGCACACGCTCGACCAGTACACGTCGATGGTGCTCGAGAAGACGCTCGCCGACCCGTGCCCGGATCGCCCCGAGTTCCCGCAGCACTTCTCGTCGTCGGAGATGGTCAAGCACCCGCTCGCCCCCGGGCTCGCGCCGACCTACACGCACGGCGCGATCACGTTCGGCCAGGTCGTGACGGGGCGCGGCGCCGGCGCGCCCCGTCGCGCAGGCGTGACCGCGCTCGGAGCCCGGGGTGGCTTGTGGCGCGCCGCCGCGCCGTGCGACCGTCGCCCGCGATGAGTCGCGAGTTCGCTCTCCCCGGGACCCGCGCCCGCTGGGCTCCCGATCGGCCCGTGGCGATCGAGCACTACCGCATCGCGGTGGCCGTTCATCCCGACGAGCGGCGCATCACCGGCGAGACCACGGTGCGCGCCGTGGTCCTCGCCCGCGAGCTGCGCCGCCTCGAGCTCGACGCCGTCGAGCTCGAGGTGACCGCGGTCACCGAGGGGCCGCACGAGCGCCGCTTCACCCACGACGGGCGAACCCTCGCGATCGACCTCGGCGACGTGCGCAAGACCGGTGCGCACCTCGAGGTCACCATCACCTACGGCGCGCGGCCGCGGCGCGGGCTCTACTTCGTCGGGCCCGACGCCGGGTACCCGGACAAGCCGACGCAGGTGTGGACGCAGGGGCAGGACGAGGACTCGCGCTACTGGTTCCCGTGCCTCGACACGCCGCACGCCAAGGCGACGAGCGAGGTGATCGCCGACGTGCCCGCCGGCTGGTACGCGCTGTCGAACGGCGTGCTCCTCGAGGACAAGGCCGACGGCGAGCGCCGCCGCCTGCACTGGCGCCACGACCAGCCGCACTCCTGCTACCTCGTCACGCTCGCCGCCGGCGAGCTGGTGACGATCGAGGATCGCTGGCGCGACGTCCCCGTCGTCTACCACGTGCCGCGCGGGCGCGAGGACGCGGCGCGGCGCACGCTCGGGCGCACGCCGCAGATGCTCGAGCTGTTCTCGAAGCTCTTCGGCGTGCCGTACCCGTACCCGCGCTACGCGCAGGTCTGCGTGCACGACTTCATCTTCGGCGGCATGGAGAACACGACCGCCACCACGCTCACCGAGACCGTCCTCCTCGACGAGCGCGCCGCCCTCGACGACGACGAGGAGGCGCTGGTCGCGCACGAGCTCGCGCACCAGTGGTTCGGCGACCTCATCACGTGCCGTGACTGGGGCGAGGGCTGGCTCAACGAGGGCTTCGCGACCTACGCCGAGTACCTGTGGCGCGAGCACATCGACGGCCGCGACGAGGCGGACCTCGTGCTCGACGAGTTCCTCGAGATGTACTTCCACGAGGACGGCGACCGCTACCGGCGCACGATCTGCACGAAGCACTACGACGAGCCGATCGACGTCTTCGATCACCACCTCTACGACAAGGCCGGGCGCGTCCTCCACATGCTGCGGATGCAGCTCGGCGACGAGCTGTTCTGGAAGAGCCTGCGCCACTACCTGACCAAGCACCGCCACGGCGTGGTCGAGACCCGCGATCTCGCGCGCGCGATCGAGGACGCGACCGGCAAGGTCCTCGACGACTTCTTCAGCCAGTGGATCCTCGATGGCGCCGGCCACCCCGAGCTCAAGGTCGCGATGGAGTGGGACGAGGACACGCGCGTCGCCGAGGTCGTGGTCGAGCAGACCCACAAGGTCGAGGGCAAGACGCCGCTCTTCCGCATGCCGGTGACGCTCCGCTTCCGCGTCGGCGCCGCCGCTGCCGACGTCGACGTGCCCGTCGACGTCGAGGACCGGCGTCACGCCTTCCACGTCCCGCTCGCGGACCGGCCGACGCAGATGATCTTCGATCCCGGGCGCGGGCTCCTCGCCGCGGTGGAGACCAACAAGAGCGTCGCGCTGTGGGCGGGTGAGCTCGCGGGCGCCACGCTCGCGATCGATCGCGCCTACGCGGCGCGCGCGCTCGGCAAGAAGGGCGGGCCCAGGGCGCTCTCCGCGCTCGAGGCGGCGCTCACCGGCGATCGCTTCTGGGCCGTGCGCGGCGCGTAGG
>JAIOII010001065.1 GCA_019912685.1 Kofleriaceae bacterium | reverse complement strand
CGCCCGCACGCGCCGCACGGTCGCGGCGAGGAGCGTCTCGCTCGCGTCGGCGCCCAGCACGAGGAACTGCTTGGGGCGCGCGCGGCGGCTCGCCGGCCAGAGCCGCGTGCCGCTTCCGCCCGCCATGATCACCGCGCAGCGCATCGCGGGCATGTTAAAGCAATCGGGGCGCCTCGCGGCGCCCCGGGTCACGCGAACCGCACGCCCGATCAGAGCGGGGGCGGCGTGAACGTGCCGGCGACCGCCGACACGCCGATGCCGAGCGACAGCGCGTCGTTCGTGCCGTCACCGTCGAGGTCGATGTCGGGCGTCAGGAAGCCCGACACCACCATCTGGACCTCCGCGTTGGTGAGGTCGCAGTCGTACGGCATCTTGTCGAAGAGGCCGCGCAGGGTCTCGCCGGTCTCGCCGGCCTCGCAGTTGCACATGTTGGCCATCGTGCCGCCCTGCGTGCTGGTGTCGCAGGTCTCGTCGAACGACGTGCGGACGGTGTCGCCGATCGCCGGGATGACGTTGTTGTCGATGTCCTCCTGCGAGATGGCGCCGCCGATCTTGCCGGTCATCCAGCCGGTCGCGCTGACCGACGAGAGCTCGGCCCTCGCGCGCTGGAGCGGGAGGTCGATGGGCAGGCCGCCCGCGAGGGCGATCTGGAGGTTCACGGTGCCGGGGCCGCCGCTGAAGTTGCCGTTGACGATGCGGCCGGCGATGGCGGCGTCGGTCGGGCTCGACGCCGCGATCGAGAAGCTCGCCGTGCCGGTCAGGTGCTTGCGGCAGGTCGTGTCGTTGGCGTCGGTGCACGCCGGCGGGTTGGGGTTGTCCCCGAGGTAGACGAGGAAGCCGACGTTCGGCGCGTTCGTCAGGTCCGTCGCCTTGACGTTGGCGAGCAGGATGATGTCGCCCTGATCGATCTGCTCGTCGACCGCCGTCTGGAGGTCGAGGTCCGGCGCGAGCGCGCCGATCGAGCCGAGCACCATGCCGAGCTGGTTGTCGACGCCGTCGTTGGCCTTGCCGTCGATGTCGAGGCCGAGCTGCATCGCCTCGGCCGCGTTCTCGGGCAGGTTGAGCGACGCGGCGACGAACGTGTGGTCGGTGCCGTTCGGGTCGATCGTGTCGGTGTTGCCGTCGTCATCGCCACCGCCGCCGCAGGCGACGAGGCCGAGCGACAAGGCGCCCACGAGACAGACGGAAGAACGCTTGACTAGTCTCATCGGAAATCCCCCAGAGGTTGCGTCGATGAATCGGACCCCGCTTTTCTAACGCAGGTCGAGGCCGTTTCACAAGGTAGTGGTCAGTCCGCTTTGCGTCGGTGACCGAAATCGCAGTCGCGATGATGTCGCCGCGATGTCGGTTCGCGTGTCGGTCGGAATGCGACCGACGTGCGTTCTGTCATAGTTCGCGCGCACATGAAGCCCCGTCACGCCGCGATCCTCGCCGTCCTCGTCGCCGTCGCCGTCGGAGGTTGGTACTTCTTTCTGAGGGGTGACGGGGCGGCCGCGAAGAAGCCCGTGGCGCAGGCGCACGCCAAGGACGATCCGTGGGCGGGGAAGAAGCAGGACACGCGGCGCCCCGACGGCGACCGCGGGGGCGGCGGCGAGCAGCAGGTCCTCGTCGACGACGATCCCGCGGGCACGCTGCGCCTCGAAGGCCTCGTGCTCTCGGCCGACGACAAGCCCGTCGAGGGCGCCACGGTCGTCGTCTCGGCCAACCCGCCGCGCACCACGACGAGCGACGAGAACGGCGCGTTCGCGTTCGACAGGCTCGTCGGGCGTCCGTACACGCTCGTCGCGCGCGCGCCGGCCGGCGTGGCCGGACCGGTCACCGCCAAGCTGACCGCCAAGAGCGATCCGGTCGTGCTCCGCCTCGTGCCCGGCGGCGCGGTCACCGTCACCACCGTCGATCGCGCGGGCAAGCCCGTCTCCGCCGTGGTCGAGCTGCGCGGCATCGACACCCAGACCTCGAGCGCGGGCGCCGGCGGCAAGACGACGTTTGCGTCGGTCGTCTCCGGCCGCTACGACGTGGTCGCGTCGGCGCCGGGCTTCGCCCCGACGTTCTCGTCGGTGCTGGTGCAGACCGTGCCGGTCGACGTGAACGTCGTCCTCATCCCCGGCGCGCCGGTGAGCGGCCGCGTGCTGAGCGCGGCGGGGCAGCCGGTCGCGGACGCGGTCGTCCTCTACACCGGCGCGTCGGACTGGAACATCCAGCCCGACGCGCGTCGCGACGGCGTGACCAGCGGCGCCGACGGCGCGTTCTCGTTCCCGGCGCTGCCCGCCGGCAGCTTCCGCTTCGTCGCGCGCCACCCCGCGCACGCGCCGGGCACGAGCGCGATCGTCCCGCTCGACGGCTCGACCGCGCACGCCGGCGTCGAGATCCGCATGGCGGAGGGCGCGACGG
>JAIOII010001064.1 GCA_019912685.1 Kofleriaceae bacterium | reverse complement strand
AGCGCGCACAGCTCGCGCGCGAGCCCGAGGTGCCCGAGGCAGTCGCCGCGGTTGGCTGGCGCGTTCACGTCGATCATCCAGTCGCTCACGCCGAGCGCCTGCTGCGCCGGCGCGCCGAGCGCCGTGCCGTCGTCGGCGTCGAGCACGATGATGCCGCTGTCGTCGTCGCCGATCTCGAGCTCGGTCTCCGAGCACAGCATGCCCGGCGACTCGATCCCCTTCACGGCCTTCACCGCGAGCGTGAGCCCGCCGGGCAGGGTCGCGCCGGGCGGCGCCCACAGCACCTTGCGCCCGGGCGCGGGCACGTTGGGCGCGCCGCACACGACCTGGGTCGCGCTGCCGCCGCGCGCCGTGATGACGTCGACGAGCGTGAGCTTCTCGCTCTGCGGGTGCGGACGCGTCGCGACGACCTCGGCGACCACGACGCCCTTGAAGCCGGCGCCGAGATCGGTGACGCCCTCGACCTCGAGGCCGCCGCCGGTGAGCGCGCGGGTGCCCTCCTCCACCGTCGGCACGTTGGGCAGATCGCAGAGCTCGAGCAACCAGGACCAGACCGCCTTCATCGCGCGTCTCCTCGCCTAGAACTGATCGAGGAAGCGCAGGTCTCCCTCGTAGTAGAACTTGATGTCGTTCACGCCGTGGCGAAGCATCGCCATGCGCTCGATGCCCATGCCGAACGCGAAGCCGGTGTAGCGCTCGCTGTCGATGCCGACGTGCGCGAACACGTCGGGGTCGACCATGCCGGCGCCGCCGATCTCGATCCAGCCGGTGCCCTTGCACAGCCGGCAGCCGCTGCCGCGGCAGAAGCCGCACGACATGTCGATCTCGACGCCGGGCTCGACGAACGGGAAGTAGCTCGGCCGCAGGCGCACGTCGAGGCCGCCGCCGAGGCGGGCATAGAACCGGTTGACGAAGTGGAGGAGCACGCCCTTCAGGTCGCTCACGCGCACGCCCTCGTCGACGACGAGCCCCTCGATCTGCGTGAACATCGGCGAGTGCGTCGCGTCATCGTCGCGGCGGTAGACGACGCCGGGCGCGACGATGCGGATCGGCGGCGGGTGCGCCTGCATCGTGCGGATCTGCACCGGCGACGTGTGCGTGCGCAGCACGATCTCGTCGGCGATGTAGAAGGTGTCCTGCATGTCGCGCGCGGGGTGATCCTTGGGGATCGCGAGCGCCTCGAACGTGTGCCAGTCGGTCTCGACCTGCGGCCCCTCGGCGACCGAGAAGCCGAGCTCGGCGAAGATCTCGACGAGCTCGAGCCGCACCTGCGTGAGGAGGTGGAGGTGGCCGCCGCCGACCGGGCGCGCCGGCAAGGTCACGTCGAGGGTGCGCGCGAGATCGGCCTGCCGCTTCGCGGTGATCAGCGCCTGCAGCCGCTCCTCGACCGCCTGCGCGATCGTGTCCTTCACCTTGTTCGCCGCCTGTCCGACGAGCGGACGCTCGGCCGGCGGCAGGCGCCCGAGCTCCTTCATCACCTCGGAGACCTGGCCCTTCTTGCCGAGGAACTGCGCTTGCGCTGCGCGGATCGACTGCTCGTCGACGAGCGGCGCGATCGCGGCGGCGAACTGGCCGCCGAGGCGTTCGAGCTGGGCGATGAGGTCGCTTGACGTGGTCATGGTGCGTCGTCCGTTCGATAGCCGAAAACGAAAGAGGCCGCTCGCTGGCGGCCTCGCAAATCGATCGATGTCAGTCCGATCAGCGAGCCGCGCTCACGATCGCCTGGAACGCCTGCGGATCGCTGACGGCGATCTCGGCGAGCATCTTGCGGTTGAGACCGACGCCGGCCTTGTTCAGGCCGCCCATCAGCTTCGAGTAGCTCTTGCCGAGGATGCGCGACGCGGCGTTGATGCGCTGGATCCACAGCGCGCGGAAGTCCCGCTTGCGCACGCGGCGCGAGCGGTACATGTGCATCCACGCGTGCTGCACCGCCTCGTTGGCGGCGGCGTGGCAGCTGGAGCGCTTGCCGCGGAAGCCCTTGGCGGCCTTCAGCACGCGGTTGCGACGGCGGCGAGCCTTGAATCCTCGTTTGGCGCGGGGCATGACGAACCTCTATCCGTTTCTCTCGGCCGTTTCTCTCAGGTGCCGTACGGCAACATCGCCGCGATCTGGTGGTGCTGCGCGGGCCCCACGTAGCTGCCCTTGCGGAGCTGACGCTTCCGCTTGGTGCGGCGGCCCGTGAGGAGGTGCCGGCGGAACACGCTCTGATACTTGAACTTGCCGGTCGCGGTCTTCTTGAACCGCTTCTTGGCGCCGGAATGAGTCTTGACCTTCGGCATGGCGGGAAGGCGGTTTATGCACGAACGCCCACCCGTTGGCAAGAGGGAGAAGGCCGGGTTCCTACGCTGCCTTGCCGTGAAGCCGGCGGAGCTCCTCGTAGAAGTACTCGGCGCGCTCGCACGCCTCGGTGAGCGCCGAGATCTCGTCCTGCTGCGCGTCGACGAGCGTGCGCAGCTCGTTGATCTCGTTGAGCCACGCGCCCTCTCGCCCGATCACGGCCTGGAGCTGGGCCTGGTAGGCGGCCAGCTCGTTCCTGAGGCGCGCAAGCTCGCGCCGCAGCAGACGTTCCTCTTCGGTCGGGTTCGCCGCTACGGGTTGGGACTGCATGCCCAGAGAGACCAAGCAAGCCGCGGGCCGACGGCCGAGCCGAGCGAATCCGCTCGGTTCCATCCGGGACCCGCCCACCGATGTGGGTCGCGGGTGGCGCGACCGGGGACGGCTACTCCTCGTCCTCTTCCTCGTCGACGTCCGCGTTGATCTCGTCCTCGTCGGGCTCGTCGGGCGGCGCCTCCTCCACGGGCGGCGGCTTGCCGGCGGCCTTGGCCTGATCCTTCTTGGCCTGGAGCGCGGCGAGCGTCGCCTTGCGAACCTCCTGGGCCTTACGGATGACGTTGGGCCTGGGCGAGATGATCATGATCATGCGCCGGCCTTCCATGTTCGGCGTGACCTCGACGGTGGCGAGATCGGAGGTCGCCTCGACCACGCGGTTGAGCACGTTCATGCCCGTCTGCGGGTGCGTGATCTCGCGGCCGCGGAACACGACGGCGAGCCGGACCTTGTTGCCCTCCTCGAGGAAGCGGCGGACATGCTTCACCTTGAAGTCCATGTCGTGGCCCTCGGTCTTGGGGCGGAACTTGATCTCCTTGATCTCGACCGTCGACGCGTGCTTCTTCGCCTTGCGCGTCTGCTTGGCCTGCTCGTACTTGTACTTCCCGTAGTCCATGATCTTGCACACCGGCGGAAACGCGCGGGGCGAGATCTCGACGAGGTCGAGGCCCTTCTCTTCGGCGAGGCGGATCGCTTCGTGCGTCTGCATGACGCCGAGCTGCTCGCCCTCGTCCATGATGACGCGCACCTCCGGGACTCGGATCCGGTGGTTGATGCGCATGCCGCCCTGGGGTCGGCGGCGGTCGTCGCGGCCCATCGGACGGCCGTTCATGGCAGGAAGTCAGTCTTTCGCATGGGGATCAAGCAATTCCTCTTGGGTTGGGGAGCGCCGGTTCTACCTCAGGTCGAGGCCGACGTGTGCCTCAAATGTGCGCGCTCCGCTGGTATTGTCGACCGATGCGGCAGATCACGCGCCTCGCCTCGATCGCGGTCTTCTTCCTCGCAGCGTGCGCCGATGACGAGTTCATCCCACCGCCGGCGATCGACGCCGCGACCGACGCCGCCGTGATCGACACGACCGACGTCGACGCCGCGGACGACGACGCCGGCCCCGACGCGACGGCGATCGACGCGCCCATCGACGCCGCGAGCTCGGTGATGGTCGTCGCCTGCCCCGGCACCCCCGACCTCGAGATCGGCGTCAACGGCGGCGGCACCGCGTACATGCCGAGCACCGGCACGATCTCGGTGAACGAGATCGTGCGCTTCACGCCCGGCGACCCGAACCACGACCTGGTCTCGGGCACGCCCGGATCCGCCGACGGCCTGTTCGCCACGCCGCTCGGTCAGACGACCTGTCTCCGCTTCACCGCCACCGGCACCTTCCCCTTCTTCTGCACCGTTCACTCGTTCACCGGCACCATCACCGTCAACTGAATCTCGTTGGTGTGCACGGGATTGAACCGTGGACCCCTACCGTGTCAAGGTAGTGCTCTCCCACTGAGCTACACACCAATTCGGGGAGGGCAATCTGCTACCGCCCCCGGCCGCACAAGTCAAGGCCGCTGGTGTACGGTCCGACTCGTGAAGTCGCTGCGTTTTGTCGGTCGCGGCTTCTGGATCGGGCTCCTGTTCCTGATCCACGGCCTCCTGTGGTTCGGCGGCTGGCTGGGCCTGCTCGTCACGTTCCGTGGCAAGGCCGCACGGCAGGGCTGGTTCGCCGCGCGCATGGCGGCGTTCATGGTCGCGCTCGGCGCGACGTTCGTGAAGGTCGGTCAGATCATGTCGACCCGGCCCGATCTCCTGCCGCCGCACATCATCCGCGCGCTCGCGCGGCTCCAGGACGACGTCGGCGCGTTCGCGTGGCGCCACGTCGAGCGCACGTTCGTCGCCGAGCTCGGCAAGCGCCCGGACGAGCTCTTCGCCAGCTTCGACCAGACGCCGGTCGCGTCGGCCTCGGTCGCGCAGGTGCACCGCGCGACCCTGCGCTCCGGCGAGGAGGTCGCCGTCAAGGTGCGGCGCCCCGGCCTCGACGATCTCGTCCGCTTCGACCTCTCGGTGATGCGCTTCTTCGCGCGCGTGATCGCGCTCTGGCCGACCGCGCGCCTCTTCGCGCCCGTCGAGAGCGTCGACGAGTTCGGCCGCGCGATCCGCGCGCAGATCGATCTGCGCATCGAGGCCGGCAACAACCGCCGCTTCACCGCCAACTTCGCGAGCGATCCCGACGTCGGCTTCCCCGCGCTCCACCCCGAGCTCTGCACGCACAGCATCCTGACGATGACCTTCGTGCGCGGCGTGAAGGTGCTCGACGCGCCGGCCAGGGCCAAGGCCGACGCGACGCGGCTCGCGCGCATCGGCTTCCGCACGCTCCTCCAGATGGTGTTTGCCGACGGCTTCGTCCACGCCGACCTGCACCCCGGCAACATCCTCGTCGACGAGCACGGCAAGGTCGTCATCCTCGACCTCGGGCTCACCGCCGAGCTCGACGAGAGCGATCGCCGCGCGTTCGCGCAGTTCTTCGCCGGGTGGGCCGGCGCCGACGGCAAGGTGATGGCGAAGCTCATGTCCGAGCTCTCGCCCAAGGCCCACGTCGCCGACTACGCCGCGTACGAGCAGGAGGTCGTCGAGTTCGTCGCGCGCTACCACGGCAAGGCGCTCGGCGAGGTCGCGGTGTCGACCGTCGCCTTCGACATGATGAACATCCTCCGCCGCCACCGCGTGCGCGTGAACCCGACCTTCACGATGTGCAACATCGCGATCGCGGTCACGGAGGGGATCGGCAAGCAGCTCGATCCGCGCCTCGATCTCGTGCAGGAGGCGCTGCCCTTCTTCATGACGATCCGTGCCGCGGGGCGCCTGTAGGCCTGTCGCGCCGGCACCACGGTGTCGAACGCCGGCTACGCCGGCCGATCAGGCAACGGGTCGGAATGACGTGGTCCGACCACGATTTTGGCGCGTGGCACGCGACCTGCGATACTCGTGGCCATCATGCGTGGACTCAACAAACTAGCCATCGCTCTCATCGCCACGACGACGCTCGGCGCGTGCGTCGTCCGCGGCAGCGGCCACGCCCGCGTCTGGGTGCCCGGCCCGGTCGTCGTCGTCGAGCAGCCGCCGCCTCCGCCGCCCCCGCGCCGCACGGTGGTGATCCGTCCGGGTTACATCTGGATCGAGGGCCGCTACCACTGGAGCGGCAACCGGTACGTCTGGCGCGACGGGTACTACGAGCGCGAGCGCGCCGGGCACCACTACCGGCCCGGCCGCTGGCAGCGCCAGGGCCGCGGCCACGTGTGGGTCGAGGGCAAGTGGGAGGCGCGCGGGCGCGCGCACGGGCACACGCGCGACCGCCGCAAGGTCCGCGATCACCGCCGGTAGGCGCCGGGCACCGTCGTTGCAGCGATCGACTCCTCGCGAAAGGAGTCGATCATGCAGCTCACATCGCTCGCATTCTCCGACGGCGGCGAGATCCCGCGCCGACATACGCAGGACGGCGCCGATCTCTCGCCGCCCCTGCGCTGGCGTGACGTGCCCCCGGGCACCGAGAGCCTCGCGCTCATCGTCGATGACCCGGACGCTCCGGACCCGGCGGCGCCGAAGCGCACGTTCGTCCACTGGGTCGTCACCAACGTGCCGCCCAACGTGAGCGCGCTCGACGAGGGCACGAAGACGACGGGCGGCATCGTCGGCAAGAACGACTACGACCACGCCGACTGGGACGGCCCGAAGCCGCCGATCGGCCGCCACCGCTACGTCTTCAAGCTCTACGCGCTCGACACGCGCCTAGAGCTCCCCGAGGTCACCAAGACCGCGGTCGAGCGCGCGATGGAAGGTCACGTGCTCGCGCAGGCGACCCTCGTCGGCACGTACGCGCGATCAGCGCGAGCGTGACGAGGACGGCGAGCGCGCCGGCGCCCGGACCTCCCGCGGCGCCGCAGCCGCACGTCGCGCCGCCGCCGGGATCGAGATCGAGGAAGCGATCGTTCGCGTCGATGCGGGCCGCGTCGACGGAGAACGGCGCGTCGATCGCCGGCGCGGCGTCGTCGCCGGCGCCACCGTCACCGGGCGCCGCATCCGGCGGCGCCGCGTCGATCCCGGCGTCGCCCGGGTCCCACGGCGCCCCGTCGTTGGGCGCGCGCGGGGTCGGCGTCTCGATCCGCCAGTCGGCGGCGACGACGTTCACGTCGGCGACGCGCGCGAGCGCGTAGCCGCCGGGCGGCGCGCCGGCGGCGGTGTCGTCGTCGGGCGCGAACAGGTCGTGCACGGGCGTCGTGATCGGTCCCCAGCGCACGCAGTCGTAGCGGGTGGTCGAGCTGACGAGGCAGAGCTGTCCGGCCGCCGCGGGGAGCAGCGGGACGATCGCGGCGTCCGCGGTGGTCATGTACGCCGCCTGCGCCGCCGGCGTGGCGAGCAGGAGCAGCGTGCCGTCGGCGAAGCACGTCGTGCTGGTGAACGGCATCGCGTCGGCGACGAAGCCACCGGCCGCGTCGTAGGCCCGCACCACCGTCGACGGGAACAGGCAGCCGTCCCCGATCGCCTCGAGCTCGACGTAGCGCGCCGCCGGATCCGCGGTGGGCGATGCGGTCACGACCTCGGACAGGCGGAAGGCGGCGACGCCCACGAGCGGATTGTAGGCACGCCTGCGACGCCGCTGTCACGGCGTACGGCGCGCGAGCTGGCAAACCTCCGCACGCTGCGGGCACTTGGGCAACCCGTCGCACGTGCACCCGGTCCTACCCTGCCGACGGTTCGGTGTGACACAATTGTCAGAGCGGGGTTCCCATCGACGTCGGCCAGGTCATCGACAAGTACGAGCTGCTCGAGCGTGTCGGCCAGGGCGGGATGGCCGTCGTCTACCGCGGGCTCGATCGCTCGCTCAAGCGCCACGTCGCCGTGAAGGTGCTGCATCGCCACCTCGCCGATCACGACGAGGCGCGCGACCGCTTCGAGCGCGAGGCGCACGCCGTCGCCAAGCTGCGCCACGAGAACATCCTCGAGATCTTCGACTACGCGAACAAGGCGGGCGGCGAGAGCTACATCGTCACCGAGTTCATCGACGGCAAGACGCTCAAGCAGTTCGTCACCGACCACCCGCCGAAGTACGCCGAGATCGGCGCGATGATCGTCGTCCAGATCTGCCGCGCGCTCGTCCACGCCCACGGCCAGGGCGTGCTCCACCGCGACGTGAAGCCCGAGAACGTCATGATCCGCTCCGACGGGATCGTGAAGCTCACGGACTTCGGCATCTCCCAGATGGTCGACGCCCAGCGCATGACCGTCACCGGTCAGCTCCTCGGCTCGCCGGCGTACATGTCGCCCGAGCACGTCGAGGGCCGCCAGCTCGACTTCCGCACCGACGTCTTCGCCGCCGGCATCGTGCTCTACCAGCTCACCGTCGGGAAGCTGCCGTTCGAGGGCAAGAACCCGCACGAGATCCTGAAGCGCATCGCCGAGTGCCGCTTCACCGATCCGCGCCAGGCCAACCCGCGCGTCGGCAACGAGCTCGGCCGCATCATCCTGAAGGCGATGGCGCGCGATCCCGACGCCCGCTATCCCGTCGTCGGCGCGATGCTCGCCGACCTCGAGCAGTACCTCGAGGGCTCGGGGCTCGGCACCGGCAAGGAGGAGCTGGCGCGCTACTTCGCGTCGCCGAGCGCGTACGAGCTCGCGCTGGGCGCGCGGCTCACCGATCACCTCCTGCGGCGCGCGAAGGATGCGCTGCCGGCGCAGCGCGCGACTGCGCTCGAGCTGCTCGACCGCGTGCTGACGATCGAGCCCGGCCACGCCGGCGCGCTCGAGCTGCTCGCCAGCCTCGAGAAGCGCCGCAGGTGGCGGCAGGCGCTGCTCGTCGGCGGCGCGATCGTGGTGGCCGGCGGCGAGCTGCACCTCGGACTCCTGCGGCG
>JAIOII010001063.1 GCA_019912685.1 Kofleriaceae bacterium | reverse complement strand
CGCGCCGCGCCCCGTGCGCTTCGACCGGCTCGAGCTGCTCGCGTTCGAGCCGGCCGCCGCGACCGCGCGAATCGCGATCGCCTGCAGCAAGGGCACGTACGTGCGCAGCCTCGTGCGCGACCTCGGCGAGCGCCTCGGCTGCGGCGCCATGCTCACCGCGCTCCGCCGCACGGCCAGCGGCCGCTTCACGATCGATCAGGCGATCCCGCTCGACGCGATCACCTCGCCCATGGCGGCGGCCGCCCGTCTGGTCCCCGCCTCCCAGGCGACCGGCCTGCCCGCGCTCACGATCCCTCCGGAGCGGGAGCGCGACGTGCTCGACGGGCGGGAGCTCGAGGCCGCCGGCATCGCGCCCGGCATGTTCCAGGTGCTCGCCACGAGCGGCCACGTCCTCGCCATCTGCGAGCGCACCGAGGGCGGCATGCGGTACCACCGCGTGCTCGAACCGCCACGATCCCGGTAGGTTAGAGGGTGCTCGTCCCGGCTTGACGAGCGTGCGCGATTGCTACACTCTGCGCCTCCAACAACCTGGCCGTGCCGCTGGTCCATCGGGGACGAGCGCATTGGCGTCACGAGAGAGCACATGCCTGTTTCGACGATCCGCAAGCAAGACACCATCGGCAAGTACAAGCAGCACGGCTCGGACACGGGTTCGCCCGAGGTGCAGATCGCGCTCCTCACCGAGCGCATCGCCCACCTGACCGAGCACCTGAAGACGAACCACAAGGATCACCACTCGCGTCGCGGCCTCCTCAAGATGGTCGGCAAGCGCCGCAGCCTCCTCGACTATCTCAAGCGCAAGGACTCCAGCCGCTACAAGAAGCTCATCGAGCAGCTCGCGCTCCGCCGCTAGCCGCTCACGTTCTCAACCGGTCGTTCCCACGCGGAGCTGCTGGACCTGGACTTTCTGTCGAGCTGCCGAGGCGAGAGCCTCGGCAGTTGGAGTGAGGGACCAACCGCAGGTTCAACGGGGGACGGCCCGAACCTGACAGGAAAGGTCTATCTCATGAAAAAGATCATCGAAACCTGCGTCGTCGGTGGGAAGGAAATCTCCATCGAGACCGGCTGGTGGGCCAAGCAGGCCGGCGGCGCCGTCATCGTGCGCTGCGGCGGGTCCATGGTGCTCGTCACCGCGACGGGCTCGGCCCAGCCGCGCGACATCGACTTCATGCCACTCACCTGCGAGTACCAGGAGAAGTTCTACGCGTCGGGCAAGATCCCCGGTAGCTACTTCCGCCGCGAGGGGCGCCTCACCAACGACGAGGTGCTGGTGTGCCGCCTCATGGACCGCCCGGTCCGCCCGCTCTTCCCCAAGGGCTGGTTCATCGACACCCAGATCATCGCGAACGTCATCAGCCACGACAAGCAGCACCCCACCGACGTCCTGGCGATGACCGGCGCGTCGGCCGCGATCATGATCTCGGATCTGGTGTGGGACGGGCCGCTCGCCGGCATCCGCCTCGGCATGATCGACGGCCAGTTCGTCGCCAACCCGACGTACGAGGAGCGCAAGCGCAGCTCCATCGACATGATCGTCGCCTGCAGCAAGGACGCGATCATGATGGTCGAGGGCGAGATGGGCGAGGTGCAGGAGAACGTCATCATCGACGCGCTCATGTTCGCCCTCGAGGCGACCAAGCCGCTCATCGAGCTCCAGGAGAACCTGCGGGCGGCGATCGGCAAGCCCAAGCGCGCGTTCACGCCGCCCGTCTCCGACGAGGAGCTGCACCGGCGCGTCAAGGAGCTGGGGGCCGAGAAGCTCGCCGAGGCGATGGCCACACGCGAGAAGAAGAAGCGGGGCGCCGCCATCAGCGAGGTCCACGCGGGCGTCGCCGAGCAGCTCTGCGCCGAGGGCCAGCCGTGGTTCGGCAAGAAGAAGGAAGTCGACGGCGCGTTCTCGAAGCTGGTGAAGAAGTACGCCCGCCAGCTCACGCTGTCGACGCGCCGCCGCATCGATGGCCGCGCCCTCGACGAGATCCGCCCGATCTCGGTCCAGGTCGGCGTGTTGCCCAAGGCGCACGGCTCGGCGCTGTTCACCCGCGGCGAGACGCAGTCGCTCGCGATCGCGACGCTCGGCACCAAGTACGACGAGCAGAAGGTCGAGACCCTGCTCGGCGACCAGCGCCGCCGGTTCTTCCTCCACTACAACTTCCCGCCGTTCTGCACCGGCGAGGTGAAGATGCTCCGCGGCCAGTCGCGCCGCGAGGTCGGTCACGGCTTCCTCGCCGAGCGCTCGGTGGCGCGCATCCTCCCCGAGTACGAGGACTTCCCCTACACCATCCGCGTGGTGTCGGAGGTCCTGGAGTCGAACGGCAGCTCGTCGATGGCGTCGGTGTGCGGCGGCTCGCTGGCGCTCATGGACGCGGGCGTGCCGACGACGGCGCCGGTCGCCGGCATCGCGATGGGCCTCATGAAGGAGGGCAGCGAGTACGCCATCCTGTCCGACATCCTCGGCGACGAGGACCACCTCGGCGACATGGACTTCAAGGTCACCGGCACCACGCGCGGCATCTGCGCGCTGCAGATGGACATCAAGGTCGACGGCCTGACCCGCCAGATCCTCGAGGAGGCGCTCGATCAGGCGCGCCGCGGCCGCATCCACATCCTCGAGAAGATGGGTGAGGTGCTCCCGGCGGCGCGCGACGAGCTCTCGCCCAACGCGCCGCGCATCATCACGGTGCAGATCAAGCCGGACAAGATCCGCGACATCATCGGCCCCGGCGGCAAGACGATCCGCGCGCTCGTCGAGCAGACCGGCGCCCAGATCGACGTGTCCGACGCCGGCGTGGTGTCGATCGCGTCGGCCGACCTGCGCAGCCTCGAGCAGGCGCAGGCGCTCATCTCGGGCCTCACCATGGAGCCCGAGGTCGGCCAGTACTACAACGGCATCGTGAAGCGCATCATCGAGATCGGCGCGTTCGTCGAGATCCTGCCCGGGACCGACGGCCTGCTCCACATCTCGGAGATCTCGAACGAGCGCATCCGCGCCGTCGAGGACGTCCTCAAGGAGGGCGACGAGGTCGTCGTGAAGTGCGTGAAGGTCGACCGCGACGGCAAGATCCGCCTGTCGCGGCGCGAGGTGCTCGAGGCCAACCCGGATCCCGAAGAGATCAACAACTTCGTGATCTGATGGCGCCGCGCGTCCTCTTCCAGAAGCTGCGCGCCGACGCCGTCGTGCCGCGGTACCAGACGGAGGACGCGGCGGGCATGGACCTGGTCGCCGCGATCGACGGGCCGCGCGTGCTCGCGCCCGGCGATCGCGCGGCGATCGGGACGGGGCTGGCGATGGCCATCCCGCCCGGCTTCGAGGGTCAGGTGCGGCCGCGGTCGGGGCTCGCGATCAAGCAGGGCCTCACGGTGGTGAACGCGCCGGGCACGATCGACGCCGACTTCCGCGGGGAGTGCATGGTGCTCCTCGTCAACCTGGGGCGCGAGCCCGTCACGATCGAGCCCGGGCAGCGCATCGCGCAGCTCGTGATCGCGCCGGTCGTGAGAGCCGAGGTCGAGGTCGCCGAGTCGCTGCCGCCGACGGGCCGCGGCGCCGGCGGCTTCGGCTCGACGGGGCGATGACGCTCGTCGGCGCCCGGCTCGCCGGGCGATTCGACGTGCGCGAGCGGCTG
The DNA here is from genome assembly GCA_019912685.1 of Kofleriaceae bacterium. Lineage (GTDB taxonomy): Bacteria > Myxococcota_A > Polyangia > Haliangiales > Haliangiaceae > UBA2376. Next base: position 287 of record JAIOII010001063.1, on the reverse strand, counting down.
CGCGAGCTGCCGGGCTACGTCGAGCTGCGCGCGCTCGACACCGAGGCCGACACCGAGGTCTCGCTGTGGTGCCTCGAGCCGGGGCTCCACGGCATGGTCGCGCGCGACACGCTGCTCGGCGAGGTCGACCGGCTGCGCGCGCTGAAGCACAAGGGCCTGCGGCGGCTGCTCGCGATCGGCGAGGACGGGCCGTCCTTGTGGGTGGTGTATCCGCTCGCGCAGCCCGGGCCCGAGCCGCGCGCCGGGCACGACATGCCGGCGGAGCAGGTGGTGGCGTGGGTGAAGGC
>JAIOII010001062.1 GCA_019912685.1 Kofleriaceae bacterium | reverse complement strand
CTGCGCGCCGCCCTCGAGCGTGATCGACGGCAAGACGAGGTCGAACGTCGTCGGCTCACCGATCAGTCGCAGCACGTTGCCGGCCTCGGGCGGCGTCATGGATTTGCAGGAGCATTATCCGCGATAACAGACAAGTCAACGTTATAGCGGCTTCTCTTTTTCGCAGCAATGGCAGTAGGATAGCCCCGCGATGCGTGTGCTCCTCGCCTCCCTCGGTCTGCTCGCCGGCGCCGCCGGCTGCCAGACCTTCATCGGCATCGAGGACGCGCAGCAGCACCTGCCGCGCCTGGAAGGCAACTACCTCGTCGCGATCGAGCGCGCCCGGCCCAGCGATCCCGCCACGATCGACCAGATCCGGCTGACCGGCACGGCGTCCCTCGACCTCGACAGCCGCACGCTCGATCTCTCGCTCAGCATCCTCCCCTTCGGCGGCGGCACGCCGCTCAGCGAGACGACGATCGGCGGCATCGAGTTCCCGGACGACAGCGACGAGGTCGAGTACGTGATCAACATCTCCGTCCCGGCCGGCGCCCTCAACCCGACGCCCGCGCCCCAGCCGATGGACTTCCAGGTCAACGAGCGCGTCCGCATGATCGCGGAAGCCGACTACTCGTTCTGCGCCAAGCCCGAGCCGACGCCGGTGCCCCCTACGGTCGTGCCCCGCATGGGCTCGATCTTCGTCGAGAGCTTCGGGACGCTGCCGCCGATGGCGGACCCGTCCTGCGACGACCCGATGCGCGAGTAGCGCGGGTCAGCGCTCGAAGCGGAAGCGCCAGACGCCGAAGGCGGCGAAGGCGGCGGCGAAGGCGAGGATGGCGGCGATCTGCGGGGCGACATCGGTGAGGGTGGCGCCGTCGCGCACGAGGAGCGTGAAGTAGCCGTCGAGGGCCCAGCCGTGCGGCACGAGGAGGCCGGCGGCCTTGAGCGCGGGAGGCATGATCGCGCGCGGGACCATCGCGCCGCCGACGAGGCCCATGATGAGGAGCGAGACCGAGCCGATCGAGCCCATGCGCTTCTCGCTGCCGCCGATCGCGGCCATGACCAGGCCGAGCGAGACGGCGCAGGTGACGACCGCGAACGTGAGCACGGCGAGCGCGAGGAGGCTCCCGCCGATGCGCATCCCGAAGACCACGACGCCGAGGCCGAAGAGGAAGAGGAACTGGACGAGCCCGACGAGCAGGTAGGGCACGAGCTTGGCCAGGAGGATGCGCCAGCGCGGCGCCGGCGCGGCGAGGATGCGGCGCCACGTGCCCCAGCGGCGCTCCTCGGCGAACGCGAGCCCGACCGTCAGCGCGAGGAAGAAGCCGAAGAGGACCGCGTTGCCGGGCACGGAGAGCTGGAACGCGTCGACGTCGCGCAGCGCGCGCTGGATCCCGGGCGGCGTCTTCGGCACCAGCAGCGGGCGGTCGGCGCCGGGCGGCGGCGGGAACACGGCGCGGTGGACGATCGCGTACAACGCGCCCTGGATCGGCAGGCGCACCATCGGCGCCAGCCCCTCGTCGATCGCAAGCTCGGCGGGCCGTCCGGCGGCCGGATCGAAGTCGG
>JAIOII010000109.1 GCA_019912685.1 Kofleriaceae bacterium | reverse complement strand
GCGCTGGATCGGCGCCTCGCTCTCGCCGAAGTCGTCGCCGTCGCTGCTGAGGTCCTCGTCATCGAGGTCGACGTCGACGGTCTCGGGGGAGGCGCCGTTGCCGGAGGCCAGCTCCTCCTCGAGCGACGACAGGCCCAGCGCCTCGAGGCTCACCGCCGCCATCTGGCGCGTGCGGCCGTCCGGCACCACGTCGTCGACGACGTGCTCGGGCGTCCCGGGCACCGATCCGTCGGGCGGGACCTCGGGCGGCCGCGCGATGCTGGTGGCGTCATCGAGATCGTCGAGACCGCCGTCCGGCAGCGTGTTGACGCCGTCGGGCACGCGATCGGCTCCCGACGCCTCGTCGGTGAACGCGTACGCGATCGACATCGCGAGCGCCGGATCCTCGGGGACCGGCGCGCTGACCGGCCCGCTGCGCGACTGGCGCGGCACGTTGTCCGACGGGATGCGCAGGCCCGCGCCGCGACGGCGACGGCGCCGACGCTCCGCGGTCGTCATCCCCTCCTCCATGTCGGAGGTCTCGTCGTCGGCGCCCTTGCTCACGCCACGCCTCCTTCCCGCCCGGCCACGAGGCCCTGACCGAAGCGGACGACGTCACCATCGGCGAGCGTGCGCAGGCGCGGCGCGCCGGCCGGCAGCAGCATCACCACGGTCGAGCCGAGCAGGAACGAGCCGAGCTCGTCGCCCGCGGCCAGCTCGGCGCGCCCCACGCTCACGTGGCGAGGCTCGCCGCTCGCGTGCCAGACGCGCGTGTCGGTGCCGACGCCGGCGCCGTCCGGTTGCCGGAGATGCGAGAGCCACATGTTGCCGACCCCCGACGCCGCGACCATCACGACCGCCGCCGGTCCCCACGCCGTCGCGAGCTCGATGACCACGCGCTCGTTCACGGCGAGCAGGCGATCGACGTTGCGCATGAAGCGGGCGCTCACCGGCCACCGCCGGCCGGGAACATAGTGGTAACCGACGAGCGTTCCGTCGACGGGCGAATGCACGCGGTGGTAGTCGCGCGGTGACAGGTACGTGGTGACGAACGCGCCGCCGGCGAGCGCCGCGGCGAGGCTCGGCAGCGTGACGAGCTCGGCGACGGAGTACGTCCGGCCCTTGGCCTGGACGAGCGTGCCGTCGACGATCGGCCCCGAGGCGGCGACGACGCCGTCGCACGGCGCGATCACCGACGCCTCGGCGAGCGGTCGCGCGCCGTCGCGCAGGCGACGCGCGAAGAAGTCGCCGAAGCTCGGATACTCCGACAGCGCGTTCGCCGCTTCCTCGACGCGCGCGTCGACCGCGCGCGCGAACGCGCCGTAGAGCGCGGCGCGCAGCGGCCGAGGCACCGGCGTCCGCGCGCAAGCCCCGACCACCGCTGAATACAGCCCGGTCGGGGCCCGGCGAAGCGAGTCGACCGTCAAGCGTTCGGCAAGGGCGGTGAAGTTCACGCCGTTGATCGGTGGTGGTCCGGTCCCGAGCGGGCCTCCCCCTCGGAAACCTCAAGAGTATAGGCCATGTGCGAGCTAGCGCACAAGGCCGGGACCACCTACTGCCGATCAGCAGTCGTAATACAGGTAGAACTCGGACGGCGACGGCCGCAAACGGACGTGGTCGACCTCGTTCTCCGACTTGTAGGACTGCCAGGCGTCGAGCAGATCACGCGAGAAGACGTCGCCCTTGAGCAGGAACTCGTGGTCGGAGCGGAGGGCCGACAGGGCCTGGTCGAGCGAGCCCGGGCTGTGCGGGATGAGCGCCAGCTCCTCGGGGGACAGCGAGTAGATGTCCTTGTCCATGGGCTCGCCCGGGTGGATCCGGTTCTCGACGCCGTCGAGGCCGGCCATGAGCATGGCCGAGAACGCGAGGTACGGGTTGCAGCTCGGGTCCGGCGACCGCAGCTCGAGGCGCTTGGCCTTGGGCGACGGCGAGTACATCGGGATGCGGATCGACGCGGAGCGGTTGCGGGCCGAGTAGGCCAGGTTGACCGGCGCCTCGTAGCCCGGGACCAGCCGGCGGTAGCTGTTGACCGTCGGGTTGGCGAACGCGCAGATCGCGCCGGCGTGCTTGAGCAGGCCGCCGATGTAGAAGAGCGCGGTGTCCGACAGGCCCGCGTACCCGTCACCGGCGAAGAGCGGCTTGCCGCTCTTCCACAGCGACTGGTGCGTGTGCATGCCGCTGCCGTTGTCGCCGTAGAGCGGCTTCGGCATGAACGTCGCCGTCTTGCCGTGCTGCTTGGCGACGTTCTTGACGATGTGCTTGTACCACATGACCTGATCGGCCATCTTGACGAGCTCGTCGTACTTCATGTCGATCTCGCACTGACCGGCGGACGCGACCTCGTGGTGGTGCGTCTCGATCTCGATGCCGACCGCCTGCATGGTCATGACCATGAGCGTGCGGAGATCGGTCAGCGTGTCGACCGGCGCCGTCGGGAAGTAGCCACCCTTCACGCGCGGCTTGTAGCCGAGGTTGCCGCCGGCCTCGGCGCGGTTCGTGTTCCACGCGCCCTCGACCGAGTCGACCATGTACGACGCGCCGTTCATCTTCTCCTCGTAGCGGACCTCGTCGAAGACGAAGAACTCCGCCTCGGGACCGAAGTACGCCCTGTCGGCGACACCGGTCGACTCGAGGAACTTCACCGCGCGCTTGGCCAGGCTGCGCGGGCAGCGGCTGTACGGCTCGCGCGTGATCGGATCGACCGCGTCGCAGATGAGCGAGAGCGTCGGCGTCTGCAGGAACGGATCGATCACGCCGGTCGCCGCCTCGGGCAGCATCAGCATGTCGGAGGCGTTGATCGCCTTCCACCCGCGGATGGAGCTGCCGTCGAAGCCGAAGCCGTTCTCGAGGCCGTCCTCGAGACGCTCGATCGGATAGGTGATGTGCTGCCACGTGCCGAGGAAGTCGACGAACTTGCAGTCGATCATCTTCGCGCCGCGTGTCTGGGCGTAGTCCTTGAGGGCCTTGGCGTCCATGGTCACAGGTGTCTCCTCGGTCGTGTCTTGGCTCGGTGGAGCCGCGGTGATGGGCGTGTTGTACTAGATCGCGTCCTCACCGGTCTCGCCGGTGCGGATGCGAATGACCTCGTCGACGGGCGTGACGAAGATCTTGCCGTCGCCGATGCGGCCGGTGCGCGCCGCCTCGGTGATCGTCGCGACCACCTGGCGGACGGCATCGTCGGCGACGATGATCTCCAGCTTGACCTTGGGCACGAAGTCCACCACGTAGGCGGAGCCTCGATAGACTTCCTTCTTGCCGCCGGTACGCCCGAATCCCTTCACCTCTGTCACGGTCATGCCGTGAACGCCGATCTCCGCCAGCGCCTCCTTCACCTCGTCGAGCTTGAAGGGCTTGATGATCGCCTCGACCTTCTTCATGGAGGCGACCGTAGCGGGCGATTGTTTCCGCCAGGTTTCGCGCGGGAGATCACTCGCGCATTTTGGCGCGGAGGCGGTCGATCTTCTTGTCGAACGCGATTCGCTTCTCCGGAGTGGACAGGTAGCCGACCATGCTCGCGAGGTCGGTCCACTCGGCCTCGAGGCGCGAGCCGTTGCGCTCCTTGTACGCCTTGTACTCGCGCGTCGCGGCGCGGAACTTCGCGGTGAGCGCGCGCTCGTCGGGAGCGACGACCTCGGGCGCGTTCTTGTCGGGCTTGTCGCGTGGCGGCGGGCGCTTGATCGTCGCGGCCGGCTTGCCGCGATCGGCGGTCGGCGGCGGCGCGGGCGGTGGCGACTCGCCGACGATCGCGACCGGCATCTCGATCTCGTCCGGATCCGGCTCGTCGACGGCGACCACGGTCGTCGGC
>JAIOII010001061.1 GCA_019912685.1 Kofleriaceae bacterium | reverse complement strand
CGTCGCGCAGCGCGAGCGGCGCGAGCCCGGGACGGCCGCCGGCGCCCTGCGGGCACATCTCGCCGATGAGCGCGCTTCGACCGGCCGGCGGGGCGGGCCGCGTGATCACCCTCGGCGGCGTCGGCTCCTCGCCCGGCGCCTCGGGGCGGACTGCCGGACCACACGCTGCGTGCACGACCACACAGGCAACGCTGCAACGCACCACACGGTCCAATGGCATCGCATGGAACCTACCGCAGCCGCCGCGCGCGGCGAGTTTTTCGCCCTGGCGCCCTTGTTTGCGCCGGAAACGCTCGCCTATAGTCCGCCGACCTTACCCCGCTGATTTACTCATGATTTCCAAATACTTTTCGCTCGTCGGACTCGTGGGCACTGTCACGGCGGGGACCGCCTTCTGGGCGGCGATGGGCACCGCAGTCGCGCAGCCGGGTCCGCTGCCCACCGGCGGTCCGCCCACGGGCGAGGAAGAGCCCAAGCCCGAGGGCATCGCCGAGGCCGCTCCCAAGGCCGCCGGCCTGCTCGCCACCACGCCGACCCTGCCGCCGCCACGTGATCGCCGGAAGAAGTTCGAGGTGATCACGGTCGATGGCTACCTGCGGGCGCGTGGCGACTACCTGAAGAACCTGCACCTCGGCTTCAGCGATGATCCGACGCTCGGCGGCGCGCCCTTCCCGCGCCCGCTCAACTGCTCGGGCCCGCTCGGCTCGGGGTGCGACGACACGCTCAGGACGAGCAACCTGCGCCTGCGTCTCGAGCCGTCGATCCAGCTGAGCGAGACGATCGCGGTCCACACCCAGATCGACCTGTTCGACAACGTCGTCCTCGGCGAGGCCGGCGGCTTCGAGGGGCCGGTGGCGGACGAGACCTCGATCCTCGTGCGCCGCGCGTGGGCCGAGGTCGCGACCGGCCTCGGTCACCTCAAGTTCGGCCGCATGCCGGACCACTTCGGCCTCGGCATCGTGTCGAACTCGGGCCGGCGCGCGGACACCGACTACGCGACGTGGGAGACGCTGTGGCAGCCGTCGACGCTCGCCAATGTCGGCGGGACGAACCCGGTCGGCTACGACCTCGACAGCGACTACGGCGACACCGTCGACCGGCTGTCGTTCACCGCGATGATCCCGGGCACGCCGTTCCGCGCGCTCGCCGCGATCAACTGGTGGTCGTCGAACAAGACGACCGAGACCGTCGGCATCGCCGCGGCGCAGCCGTGGGACGTCGACGACAACGACGACGAGAAGGGCTGGACCCTCGGCGTGGCGCGCTTCGACGCGCCCGCCGACTTCGCCGACAAGGTGGCGCGCGGCAAGCTCGCGCTGAACTACGGCCTGCGCGTCGATCGCATCACCCAGGACCGCGACTACGACGCGAGCGTCACCACCGGCCCCGCCGACGGGTACATCGTGCGCGGCTACAAGGCGTACCGGCCCGACGTCTGGCTCAAGCTCGGCAAGGGCAAGCTCCTGTTCGAGGCGGAGGTCGCGGCCAACCTCGGCTCGATCGAGAACTTCGACGACCAGCTCCCCAACGATCAGCGCGGGTTCGGCGCGGTCGACATCCGCTCGTGGGGCGCCGTCGCGCGCGTCTCGTCGAAGGCCCTCGAGGACAAGCTCGGCTTCGGCATCGAGGTCGGTGCGGCGAGCGGTGACGAGACCGACAACGCGGTCCAGGGCGAGATCAACGTGCGCAACGCGCGGGCGCTCAGCGGCAGCGATCGCTCGATCAACCGCTTCATCTTCGACCCGGACTACAACATCGATCTCATCTTCTTCCGCGAGCTGATGGGCTCGGTGTCGAACGCGGTCTACTTCCGCCCGTGGATGAGCTACGAGCTCACCCGGTCGATCACGTTCCGCGCGCAGAACGTCACGTCGGCGGCGCTCAAGCCGGTGTCGACGCCGGGCAACAGCGAGATGTGGGGCATCGAGCTCGACGGCGATCTCGGCTACACGAGCAACGGCTTCCACGCCGGCATCGCGTACGGCCTGTTCCTGCCGCTCGCGGCGATGAACCATCCCGCGGACGACGGCTTCGGCTACGGCGCGATGAACACCGGGGACGCCGGCAACGCGCACACGATCCAGGCGCGCTTCGCCGTCGAGTTCTGAGCGCTAGTCCAGCGCCGCGAGCGCGGTGGCGAGGCGATCGACGGCGACGAGCTCGAGCCCGAGGTCGTGCTCGAGGCGCGCGCGGTTCTGGGTGGGCAAGATGCAGCGCGTGAAGCCGAGCTTCTTGGCCTCGGCGAGCCGCTGCTCGGCCATGGGCACGGCGCGCACCTCGCCGGCGAGGCCGACCTCGCCGAACACGACGGTCTTGGCGTCGATGGCGCGGCCGCGGTTCGACGACGCGAGCGCGCACGCGATGCCGAGATCGATCGCCGGCTCGACGAGCTTGAGGCCACCGGCGACGTTCACGAACACGTCCTGGCCGAGCACGTCGTGGCCGGCGCGCTGCGCCAGCACGGCGAGCAGGAGCGCGACGCGATTGGCGTCGACGCCGGCGACGGTGCGGCGCCCGAAGCCGGCGGCGGCCGGCGCGACCAGGCCCTGCACCTCGACCAGGAGCGGGCGGTTGCCGTCCGCCGAGGCGACCACGACCGAGCCCGGCGCGCCCGCCGGGCGCTCGGCCAGGAGGTGCGCCGACGGCTCCGGCACCTCCACCATGCCGCCGCCGCGCATCTCGAAGACGCCGATCTCCTGCGTCGAGCCGAAGCGGTTCTTGTGCGCGCGCACCACGCGGTACGGGCTGGCGCCGTCCCCCTCGACCTGCAGCACCACGTCGACCAGGTGCTCGAGCGTCTTGGGCCCGGCGATCGCGCCGTCCTTGGTGACGTGCCCGACCACGATCGTCGGCACCGCCTGGGTCTTGGCGTAGCGCATGAGGCGCGCCGCGCACTCGCGCACCTGCCCCACGGCCCCCGGGATCGAGTCGAGCTCGCTCGTGTACACCGTCTGGATCGAGTCGACGGCGAGCACCGCCGGCGGGGCGGCCCGGGCGTGGCCGACGATCACGTCGACGTCGGTCTCGGCGACGAGCCGCAGGGTCGGCAGCGCCGCGCCGATGCGGCGCGCGCGCATCGCGGTCTGCGCCACGCTCTCCTCGCCGGTCGCGTAGAGCACGCCGCCGCCGCGGCCGCACACGCCGGCGAGCAGCTGCAGGAGCAAGGTCGACTTGCCGATGCCGGGATCGCCGCCGAGCAGCACGAGCGCGCCGGGCACGAGCCCGCCGCCGAGCACGCGATCGAGCTCGGCGAGCCCGGTCGGAATCCGCGCCGACGCGTCATCGGGCGGCACGGCTGTCGCCGCGATGGGCGCCGCGCCGTCCGCCACGAGCGCCGCCGACGCACGCGGCGGCGCGCCGGCCTGGATCTCCTCGACCAGCGTCCCGAACTCGTTGCACGCCGGACACCGCCCCAGCCACTTCATCTCCACGTGACCGCACCCCTGGCACCGGTGGACGGTGCGCGGTCCCTTGGCCTTGCTCCGGATGGCGCTCACGACCCTTGGTACGCGCTCCGTCTGACAGGCGGCTGGTGAGGCGGAGTGCCCATTACGCAAGGAAGGCCTCAGGCATCAGACCTCAGGAAGAGGGCATCAGGCCTCAGGGTCGTAGCCGTTGCCAGACTGGCAGCGCTCGCGCGTGTGGAGCCGCCGCGTTGGACACTCGCGCATGTCGCGGCGCGTTCAACTGGTCAGAACTTCGCGGTCGCGATCGGCGGCACGAGGTGTGCGATGGGCGTGGCGCATGAACAAGCCGATCTTCGCCCTCGCCTGTGCCCTCACGATCCTTCCGCTCACCGCCTCGGCCGCGCCGAGCTCGTCGCTCACGCGGACCGTTCACCTCGAGATCAGCGATCCCGGTGATCCGTCCGGCGGCATCACCCTCGACACCTCGCTCGTCGGCGAGCGCGCGTGCTCGGCGTTCACGCTCGACGATCGCACGACGCGCCGTAAGGTCACCCTCTGCACCTCCGGCTCCGCCGAGAAGCCCTACCTCGACGTGCGCCTCGAGCGCGGCGGCGCCGCGGGCGCCGTCGACGTCCAGTTCTCCGCCGCCACGGCGTCCGGTGCGCGGACGCGCGTCGGCAAGATCGCACTCGATGCCAAGAAGAGCCTCGAGGTGCACGCGACCCTCACCACCGCCGCCCCCTGATGCCCGAGGCCTTCTTCCTGAGGCCTGATGCCTGAGGCCTTCCTTGCGTAGTGGGCACAGAGGCTCACCAAGGCATCAGGCGAGGCCTTCCTTGCGTAACGGGCCCGGTGTCCTTACCGGTTACTTCTTCTTTTTCTTCTTCGGCGCCGGCTTCGTCGCCGGCGTTCCGCCGAGCGCCTCGATCTCCGCCTCGACGTTCTTCTGCGCCTCGGCGTCCTTGCCCTTGTTCAGCTCCAGGTACGCGTTGAACGCCTCGACCGCCTTGTCGTTGTCGTGGTTCAGCTTGTACATGTGCCCGAGGTCGTACCAGGCGTCCGCGTAGTCGGCCGCGAGCGACACGGCCTTCTCGTACGCCGCGATCGCCTTCTCGACCTCTTCCTGGCGCCGGTACACGACGGCGAGGTTGAAGTGATAGTCGGCGAGGTTCGGCTGGAGCTCGATCGCCTTGCCGAACGACGCCGCCGCCTCGTCGAGCTTGCCGCCCGCGCGCAGCGCGACGCCGAGGTTGTTGTGATAGCTCGCCTCGCCCGGCGCCAGCTTCACCGCCCACCGGAGCTGGACGATCGCGCCCTCGTTGTCGCCCTTCTTGCGCTTGATCACGCCGATGTTGCTGCGCGTCTCGGCGTCCTTGGGGTTCAGACGGCACGCCTTCTCGAGCGCCGCGAGCGCGTCATCCATCCGGTCGACGCGGTAGTACGCCATCCCGAGGTTGGCCCACACCACCGCGTCCTTCTGCATCAGCCTGGACGCCTGCTCGTAGGCGGCGACCGCCTTCTGGTAGTCCTTGCGCTTCTTGTAGAGGTGTCCGAGCGAGGCCCACGCCATCGCGTGGCGCGCGTCGGCGGAGACCGCCTTCTCGAACGACGCGATCGCCTCGTCGTCCTTGCCCTGGTTCTTGAAGGCGAGGCCCTGCTTGTAGTGGGCGGCGGACTCGCCATCGGCCCACGCGGGCGGGGCGGCCACGGCAGCGGCGGTCCCCAGGACCAAGGCGAGCACGGTGGAGCGGACGGTTCGGCGCACGGGATCCTCCTTGCGGAGCTCTGAGCCTACCAGACCGGCGGGCCGGGTTCGCTCGCTTGCACCAGTGGCGCCGGCCGGCCGCGCGGTTACACGGACGCGGAGGACCCGTCGGCCAGCGCCAGGCCCTCGCCCAGCTCGCCGAGCACGCTCATCGCGTTGCGGGCGTCGGCGGCCTCGCGCGCCGCGG
>JAIOII010001060.1 GCA_019912685.1 Kofleriaceae bacterium | reverse complement strand
GACATGGTGACCGCGCCCGCGCCCGCGTCCGCGGTCACCATGTCACCGCCCTCCTTGCCGGTGGCGGCTTCCTGCTTCTTCTTCCCGCATCCGCTCGCGAGCACCAGCGCGAGCGCGACGGCACCGTACGTGGTCTTCATGCCGCCGAGAGTGCCCGTTCAGTGCGGTCCCTTGTAGTCGTAGTGCCAGCATTCCTTGCTGTAGTTCTTGAACTGGAAGTCCTTGCAGCGCTTGAGCAGCCACTTGTACGCGTAGGACGCCTCCCACGCGGCCTGGTCGTCGTACTTGTTGCCGCGCCAGGTGCCCTTGTACTTGAGCTTCAGATCGATGGCAGTGCCGTTCGAGTGGTTCGATCCGCCGGGCGGCGCCTTGCGTTCGCCGATCAGCTGCACGGCCTTCTTCAGGACCTTGTCGCCCCACGGATCCTTGGGCGAGTTCTTCTTGGCCCAGTCGATGATCTTCCACAGGTAGATGTTGTTGAAGCCCATGTCCCAGAGGTTGAAGTCCTCCTCCGGCGGCCGGTACGCCGAGCCCGGCTTGAGATCCTCGTCGGGCGGCCGGTTGGGGTCGTTGCGGAACGCGGCGATCATGGTGTCGAGCTGCGACGCGGCCTTGTGGCGCATCTTGCCGCTGCTCACGTTGGTCAGCTCGCCGGGCGAGACGCCGCCGTAGAGCTGGTCGCCGAGCCGGGCGACGCACGCAGCGTAGCAGCGCTGCTTGAACGCCCACTGCTCGTCGTCGAGGTAGATGTGAACGTCCTTGCCCTTCACCTTCACGGTGTTCTCGCGGTGCAGCTTCTCGACGGCGGCGACGCCCTCGGGACCGTAGAGACGGTCGGCGACCTTCGACCCCGACGGGAACTTGAGGTCGCCGCGGCCCTCGGCCTTGGGGGCCGGCGGCGGCTGCACGTTCGGGATCGGCGGGGCCTGCACGGGCTCCTTCGAGCCCTCGTCGGCGCCGTCGACGTGCTGCGGCGTCGGCACGGGATTGCCGCTGCCGTCGTCGTCCCCGCCACCCTCCTGCTGCGGTTGCTCCTGGCCGTGCTGGACGAGGCCTTCGTCCTGGGCCTGCGCGGGCTGCGGTTGCTGCGGCGTCGGCGCCGGCGCCGGCTGGCCGCTCGTCCGGTCCTGATCGAAGCTCGCGTTGCCCGCCGCACCCTCGCCGATCGAGAGGATCGCGTCGTCCATCACGTCGTCGCGGATGTCGTGGTGGCCCTGGCCGCCCTTGCGCGACGAGAGCAGCACGAGCACGTCGCCCTGGACCTCGCCCGCGGGGTTGATGATCTGCGTGTGCTGGATCACCGTCGAGGTGTCGCGCTTCTCGCCTTCCGGCAGCTCCTTCACCGTGAAGCCGCGCTTGTCGGCGTAGCGCGCGAGCTTGTCGAACGCGAAGTGCTTCCGGTGGCCGCCATCGCGGTTCTTCGCCATCTGCACGGCCTGGCCGATGATCCGCAGGTTCTTGCCGGGCGGACCGCCGAAGAGCCAGTCGCGCGTGTCCTCGAAGTGCACGCCGTTGTACGCCGAGTCCATCAGCGTGACGTCCGTGATGTTGTCAGCGAGGTCGCCCATCTTCTCGTCGCTGCCCATCGCCTGGTGGATGCCCTCGTATCCGCCGGCGCTGTGCCCGGCGAGGCCGATGTTCCCGGGCTCGAGCGCAGGGACGCCGAGCTCCTTCGCGATGTTGGCGAGCACCGACGTGACGAACGGCGCGAGGCCGCCTGCGAGCGCCTTCATGTGCCCGCCGCGCTCGTCCTTCCGGCCGATGTTGCCCTGCGGCAGGATCGCGATGAGGTTCTTGCCGGTCGCGAAGGCCATCGCCTCCTCGGCGACGTCGGCCCCCGACTTGTAGAGCGCCATCTTCTTCGGACGCTTCTGCTTGGTGTCGACGTCCTTGCCGTAGTCGGCCTGGTAGCCGTGGAAGAAGATGAAGAGGTCGGGCTTCGACGTGACGCCGTCGGGCGAGATGAAGACGAGGCAGCTCTGCGAGCCGCCCTTCACGACGAGGCGCGTCGCCTGGCCCTTCACGGGCGCCGGCGCGGGCGCGACGTCGGCCTTCGGCGCCTCCTGCGCCACCTCGACCGGCTTGGCCTCGATCTTCGGCACCACTGGCGCGAGCACGTCGGGGGCGGCGCTCGGTGACGGCGCCGGCGTGGGCGGCGCGGCCGGCACGTTCGCCGCGATGCTCGGGCCCTGCACCGTCGGCGCCTCGATCATGGGCGGCGGCGGCGGGATCGACGGGG
>JAIOII010000108.1 GCA_019912685.1 Kofleriaceae bacterium | reverse complement strand
CGGGGCGCGGCGGCAGCGGGCCGCCGAGATCGAGCGTGCCCAGGCCGCCACCGGCGCCGCCCTCGCCCTCGCCCGGGCCGAGCAGCTGATCGAGATCACGCCGGGCGGCCCGCGCCTCGCGCGCGAGCTTGTCGACGTGGATGTTGATCGAGCGCGCGATCGAGCCGAACCGGCCGCGGTGCTGCTCTTCGGGCAGGCGCTCGATCTGCGCCTTGGCGAGCTGGACCGAGTCGGCGGCGAGCTTGCGCACGGGGCGGTCGGCCTCGAGGATCATGAGCGCGAGGCCGACGCCGAGCGCGGCGAGGAAGCCGAGCGCGACGAGCGGCCACGGGAAGTTGGAGAAGGACATGTCGTCCTTGCGCACGGCGTCGAGCGTCGCGCCGAGGCCGAGCGTCTTCGAGCGCTCGATGAACACGGTGAAGAACGCGCCCCGTGTCTCGGCCTCGCCGGGCAGGCGCGCGACGACGGCGGTGTACTCCTCCTTGCCGGTCCGGGCCGTGAAGGGCTGCGCCTTGCAGTCGGTCGCGGGATCGGCGCCCGCGGCGACCAGCTGGTCGTGCACGTCGAGCACCTTGTCCATCGTGATCGTCGACGACGCGGCGACGTTCTGCCGGTCGGCGTAGAACGCGATCTTGGCGCCGAGCGGGCGCATGAGGCCCTCGGCGTAGTCCTTGGTGATCGCGTTGCCGACGACCACCGCGCCGACGTACGCGGGCCCCTTGATCACGGGCGAGGCGGCGACGCGCCACAGCCGGTTGTCGGCGTGCCACAGGTCGTCGCGCAGGTAGCCGGCGAGGGCGTCGTCGACGAGCCAGCGGCCGGCGATCGTGTCGCCGTACTCGCTCTCGTCGATCCCGGCGCGCGCGACCACGCGGCCGCGCCCGTCGACGAGGATCGCGAAGTCGGGGCGCGTGCCCTGCACCTCGGCGATCGTGTCGGCCGCGATCTCGCGCGCGGCCTTGGACTCGGTCTCGCTGATCGTCTCGGCGCCGGTCGCCTTCTCGAGCGCGTTCTCGACCGCGGGCTGGCGCGCGAACGCGCCGGCGACGTCGACCTGCACGCGCGCGCTGTCCCGCATCTGGATGCCGACGACGTCGCACGCGACCACGAGGCGCTGCCGCTCCTCGTCGACGCGCGCGCGCTGCGCCGGCCGCGGCAGGAGCAGCGCGATGGTGATGGCGACCGCGGCGGCCGCGGCGACGATGAAGAGCCAGATCTTCGACCAGAACACGGCGGCACTACTTCTTCACCGGCCACCTGGCCGGAAGCTTGAGGGTGAGCTCGGTGCGCCGCTCGCCGACGGTGATCTTCTCGTCGGGTCGGTCGAGCCAGCCGGTGTCGTACCAGACCTTCACGATCCACTCGCCCGGGGGCACGTTGGGGATCTCCCACTCGCCCCTGGCGTTGGGCGTGGCGAAGAAGGGCGAGCCCACGACGACGATGCGGCCCTTCAGGTGCGGCGACGACTCGTCGAGGATCTCGACCGGGCCGGCCTCGGTGCCGGGGATGAACGTGATCTCGGCCGTCGGGTTGAGCGGCTTCTTGATGAGCAGGCTCGGCTTGCCGGCGGCGACCAGGACCGGCGACGAGCGGCCCTTGTTGCGGATGCGCACCTCGCCGCCGATGCGCACCGGGAGCACCGGTCGGGCGAACGACTCGCCGAGCAGGTCCCAGTTCACCGGCTGCGGGGCCGGCGGCGAGAACTGCGTCGTCGGCGCGGGCTCGAGCGAGATGATGATCGACGGCAGCGGATTGACCGCTCGCACGGGCGCGAGCGGGTTCGGCTTTCGATCGACGAACGCCTTGCCGCGGACGGGTGGACGTTCGGGCGCGCCGGGCGGCAGCTCCAGCTTCCCCGACACGGTGCCGGCGGCGGCCGGCGCGGCCATGCAGAGCACGGCAACGGCGCAGAGCGAGCGCAGGTGCATACCCTCGACGCCGATCGTAGCCGCCCGCTCACCGACGACACAAGGGCGGGCGGCCACTACCTGTTCACGGACGTCGCAACGAGCCCGTCGCCAGCGCGAGGTGCGCGAACGCGGACACGACGAGCGCGTGATCGATGCGGCCGTCGCGCAGCATCGCCGTCGCCTCCGCGAGCGGCACGGTGAACGTGGTGATGACCTCGCCGGCGTCGAGGGCCGTGGCCGTCGTCGGCCGCGCGTCGAGGGCGAGCCACGTGAACAGGCGGTTGCCGTGGATGGCGGGGTTGGGCTCGACCGTGCCCACATGTCGCCACTCGGCGGCGGTGTAGCCGGTCTCCTCGGCCAGCTCGCGGCGCGCGGCCGCGCCGTGCTCCTCGCCGGGGTCGACCATGCCGCCGGGGATCTCGACGTGCACGCGGTCCGCGCCGTGGCGGTACTGGCGGATCAGCACGACCTCGTCGTCGGGGGTCAGCGCGATGACGTTCACCCAGTCGGGCGTGTCGAGCACGGTGAAGTCGCGCTCGGCGCCGGTGTGCGGATGCGCCGCGCGCACCGCCATCGAGCGGAAGATGCGGTAGTCGTGGACCGGCTGGCGCGCGAGCACGCGCCAGCGCAGCCGGCGCGTGTCGTCGTCGTCGTCGTCCTGCTCCGGAGGGGCCATGGCGCGAGGTTACGCGTACAGCGGCATCGCGTCGACGAACGGCGTCGTGCACGGCGGCCCGTCGGCCCAGAAGAGCGCCTCGGTGCCGCCGGCGCCGATCGCG
This sequence comes from Kofleriaceae bacterium, assembly GCA_019912685.1. Lineage (GTDB taxonomy): Bacteria > Myxococcota_A > Polyangia > Haliangiales > Haliangiaceae > UBA2376. The sequence continues at coordinate 160 of JAIOII010000108.1, read as the reverse complement.
GCGAGCGTGGCCGAGCGCGTGCCGTAGAGCGGCGTGTGGATGCACAGGGCCTGGAGCGCCGCCGCCAGCTCGCGCGGGATGAACGAGCCCTCGGGGAGCGGCGGGATGCGGTCGGGCGGGGGCGTCGTGTGATCGCCGAGGATCGCGGGCAGCGCCGCGC
>JAIOII010001059.1 GCA_019912685.1 Kofleriaceae bacterium | reverse complement strand
GCCGGCGCCCGGCCGCGTCGAGGCCTCCGCGCCCGGCTACGTCGCGGTGAGCCGCGCGGTGGTGCCGCGCATCAACGGCGCGCGCCGGGTCTCGACCTTGAGCCTCCGCGCCGGTCGCGTCCAGGTCGCGCCCGCGTCGATCTCGGTGCGGGTCCCGTACCAGGGCATGGCGACGGCGACCTTGACGTTGACCAACGACGGCACGGCGACGGCGGCGGTCGAGCTGCGCGAGATGCTCGGCGTGCCGAGCGCGCGGCCCAACGGTCCGTTCGCGCCGGCGGTGCGCCGCCTCGGCCCGAAGCGGTTCCTCGACCGCGACGCGCAGGGCGTGCAGTTCCCGAGCACCGTCACCGCTCGCCAGCTCAACGCCGGCGAGATGGTGCGCGTGATCGAGACCAACCTCGCGTACCCGTGGGGCATCGGCTGGGACGCCGCCTCGTCGTCGGCGTGGGTCGGCAACATCGCCGCCGCGGGCGGTGACGATCAGCTGTACCAGTTCCTCATCGACGGCACCCGCACGGGCCAGACGATCGACGTGTCGAGCTACGGCAACGCGTTCGGCGCCGACCTCGCCTACGACAGCCGCAACGGCACGCTGTGGCAGCTGAACGTCGGCGGCGACGACTGCATCCACGAGGTCGATCCGCAGACGCGCACCGTCACCGGCGCGACGATCTGCCCGGCGTTCGGCATCTCGCAGCGCGGCCTCGCCTACGATCCGGTGAGCGATACGTTCTTCGCCGGCTCGTGGAACGATGCCCGGATCCATCAGTTCGACCGCTCGGGCGCGATCCTGCGCTCGGTGCAGACGCAGCTGAACATCTCGGGCCTCGGCTACAACCCGCGCACCGGACACCTGTTCGTCCTGACGAGCGATCCGGCGGCGGCGCCCGACATCGTCGTGATGGACCAGGCGCTCGCGCCGATCGGCACGATCGAGATCAACGACGGCGGCGTGCCGCTGTTCGGTGACTTCGGCCAGGCCGGCCTCGAGCTCGACTGCGCGGGCAACCTGATCGCGGTCGACCAGCAGTCCAAGCGGCTGTACGTCGCGCGCACCGGCGAGCCCGGTGGCTGCTCGACCGACGTCGAGTGGCTCTCGGAGAGCCCGACGATGTTCAACGTGCCGGCGGGGCAGTCGCGCACGGTGACCGTCACCGTCGACGCGGCCGGGCTGGCGCCGGGCCTCTACCAGGCGCAGATCCTGGTCGAGACCAACACGCCGTACGACGTGCCGGCGGTGGGGGTGAACATGCTCGTCGCGTTCCTCGACGTGCCCGCGGGCAGCCGCGGCGACGGCGAGATCCACGGCCTCGCGGGCGCGGGCATCACGTACGGCTGCGGCGCGGGCAACTTCTGCCCGAACGGCCTGCAGACGCGGCGCGTGTTCGCGGTGTGGGGCATGCGCTCGGCGTTCGGCCCGACGTACGTGCCGCCGCGCGCGATGGGCGTCCCGTTCGACGACGTCGCGCCCGACTCGTTCGGCAGCGACTTCATCGAGGACGCGGCCGCGCGCGGGCTGTTCGGCGGCTGCGGCGTGCGCCTGTTCTGCCCGGACAGCATCGTGCAGCGCGGTGACGCGGCGGTGACCTTGCTCAAGCTCCTCGAGGGGCCGGAGTACTCGCCGCCCGAGCCGACCGGCCTCTTCACCGACGTCGCGCCGTCGCAGGCCGCGTGGGTGGAGGAGGTGACGCGGCGCGGGATCATCGACGCGTGCGGCACGACGACGTTCTGCCCGGACGCCGGCTCGAACCGCACCGACCACGCCATCTGGCTGGTGCGGGCGTTCGGCTTCCAGTCACTGTCGCTCTGACGCGCGTGATCCAGTGGTAAGTGGGCCCGGCGACCGCGGTCGCCGGGCCTTGGCATTTTCGGCGCCGTACTTAGCTTGACGGCTCGACCATGAAGTCGTCCGTCGTCAACCAGCTCAAGACCGTCGCGCTCCTCGGCGCGATGACGGCGCTCCTCGTCGTCATCGGCGGCGCGCTCGCCCCCGGCTACCTCTGGCTGTTCGGCGCGATCGCGGTGGTGATGAACCTCGTCTCCTACTTCTTCAGCGACCGCATCGTGCTGGCGATGAACCGCGCCCACCCGATCGGGCCGGGCGACGATCCGCAGCTCGAGCGCATGGTCGCGGAGCTCGCCGCGAGGGCGAACATCCCGGTGCCTCGCATCTACGTGGTCGAGGACGACGCGCCCAACGCGTTCGCGACCGGGCGCAACCCCGCGCACGGTGTGGTCGCGGTGACGACCGGCATCCGTCGCCTCCTCTCCGAGCGCGAGCTGCGCGGCGTGATCGCGCACGAGCTCGCCCACATCAAGAACCGCGACATCCTCGTGGCGTCGATCGCCGCGATGATCGCGTCGGTGGTCTCGTTCGTCGCGACCGCGATCCAGTGGGGCGCGATCTTCGGCGGCAGCCGGGACGACCGCGACGCGTCGCCCGGCGGGGCCATCGGCGCGCTGGCCCTGGCCATCGTCGCTCCGATCGCGGCGACCATCATCCAGCTGGCCATCTCGCGCTCCCGCGAGTATCTCGCAGACGCGACCGGCGCCCGGCTCGCCGACGACCCCCTGGCGCTGGCGAGCGCGCTGGCCAAGCTCGAGCGCGGTAACGCGCGTATCCCCCTGCATACAGTGGGAGATTCGCCGGCCACCGCCAGCCTCTTCATCTGCGCCCCCCTGTCGGGCGGCAGCGTGGCGAGCTGGTTCTCGACCCACCCGCCGATGGCCGAGCGCATCCGCCGCCTCGAGGAGCTGGCCGGGAGCTACTCGCCGGCGCCCCGTCCGGCCCGTCGGGTTTCGCTGTCCAGCCGGGCGTGAACTGGACTACTGTTGGGTCGGGGGAAATTGGCCACCGATCCACCGATCGTCCTGCTGTTCGCCACGTCGCTTCGCACCGGCGCTGACTACGAGTCAGCGCTCCGCGAGCGCGGCTACGAGGTGCTGCGCGCGGCGAGCACCCGGAGCCTGGAGCGGTGGCTGCGCGACGCCAAGGTCGCGCTGGTGGTGCTCGACTGCGGGACGAACGACAGCGAGCGCGCGATCCGCGTGCTGAACTCGGCGGCGGGCTCGGTGCCGCGGCTCTGGGTGTCGTCCTCGCCGGACGCGCCGGCGCAGTCGGGCAGGCTCGGCGTGACCGCGCTGCTCATCGATCCCGACGACGTCGTGGCCGTGGTCGCCAGCGTCGCGCGTTTCCTGGCGCCGCGCGGCCCGGTCGAGCGCTCGCACCCGTTCCTGGCCGACGGCACGAACCCGGCCCGCACGATCGGCCGCCCGCGCCCGCGCGGGACCGGCCCGATCGCGGCGCGGCCGAAGCGCGACGAGCATGCCGAGCGCGATCCGTCGACGAGCTGGGACGATCCGACGAGCGACTGGAAGCTGCGCGCGAAGACGAACGGCGATTAGAACCAGCGCGCGACGGCGTCGGGCAGCGCCTGGCCCGAGACCCGCGCGCGCTGCACCAGCTCCCAGAAGTAGCGGTACGTCGCGCGGTCGTGGAGGTCGCCCTCGTGCTGGATCGGGCCCCACGCGGCCGCCTCGGCGGCGAGCAGGATCGCGCACGCGCGCTCGACCTCGGTGAAGTCGGGCGCCATCGCCTTCACGATCGGCTCGACCTGCGTCGGATAGATCGACCACATGCGCAGGAAGCCGAGCTCCATGCGCGCGCGGCGCGCGTCGGCGTGGGTCTGGTCGACGTTCTTGAGGTCGAGGGTGACGTTGTGCGCGGGCACGACGCCGGCGCCGAGCGCGGCGGCGACGACCTCGGCCTTGGCGCGGCGCACGAGCGCGTGATCGAACTGGCCCGGGCTCTTCATCGCCGTCGACGGGATCGCGCCGTGGTGGCCGCTGACGAAGTCCATGAGCCCGAAGTCGAGGACCTGGACCCAGGGCAGGGCGGCGATCGCGAACACGTCGCGCAGGGCGCCGTGGGTCTCGATGAGGACGTGGATCGGGATCTGGCGGCGCGCTTCGCCGATGACGCCGGCGTCGCGCGCGGTCGCCTGGATGTACTCGATCACCTCGGCGACCTGCGCGACCTTGGTCGGCTTGGGGATCGTGATGTACGCGATGCGCGCGCCGGCCCCGCGCACGACGACGTCGACGTCCTGGCGCCAGAGCGGATGCGCCGGATCGTGGATGCGCACGCCGGCCATGCCGTGCGCGTTGGCGGCCGAGGTCTGCATCGCGACGACCATCTCCGCGTGCTCGCGCTCGCGGCCGGTCGGCGCGCCGTCCTCGCAGTCCATCGTGATGTCGAAGATCGGCCCCAGCTTCTGCTGCAGCTCGAACGCCTTCGCGATCAGCTTCTCGCTGCCCGCGAAGTGCTCGCACGCCGGGACGATGGGGAAGGGGCGCTCGCCCTCGAACAGGGCCTCTCGGGGATGGGCTGGTTTCGACATCAGCTCGTTGGTACCAGATGAACCGGGTTTTGGTGCACTGCGTTATTCGTCGCAGGTGGCGAGCGCCGTTCGGCCGCGCGCCGGCGTGCTACCCCTGCGGCGATGAACGATCTGGTCCCCGCGGGCTGGTTCGACGACGCGGTCGCGCTCGCCGAAGCGCAGTGGGGTGCCGGGCGGGGTATGAGCGCGTTCATCTACGTCACGGTGAGCACCGGAATCGGCGCGGGGATGGTCTTCGACGGCAAGCTGTACCGGGGCGTGGACGGCGCTCACCCGGAGATCGGGCACCACGTCATCGCCGCGTCGGGACCGCTGTGCGCCTGCGGGGCGCGCGGCTGTTGGGAAAGCCTGGCGAGCGGCCCGGCGCTGGCCGAATGGTTCCGGGACACGTATCCCGGCGCGCTGGCACCCGGCCCGGTGGATGCCCGGCAGATCTGCGCCGCCGCCGAGCGCGGCGATCCACGGGCGCGGGCCGCCGTGGACCGCCTGGGCACCTATACCGGCCTGGGGCTGGCGAATCTCGTCACGCTGTTCGTGCCGGACGTGATCGCGCTGGGCGGCGGCGTGATGCAGAGCCGGCACCTGTTCTGGGAGCGCATCCAGGACACGATCCGCGCCACCTGCCGGCTGGTACCTCACGACCGGGTGCGACTGGTCCCGGCAGCGCTGGGATCGGAGGCGCCGCTGGCCGGGGCGGCCAGCGCGTGGCTGCACCGGTATGGCGCGGCGTGAGCGCGCCGACCGGCCATCGCTGCGGCGCGAATCGACGGCTCTTTCTCTCTCTGAAAATGGCTCACAACCACCTCGTGAACAGGCTCGCCGGGCAACTTGACACGGCCCCTAAG
>JAIOII010001058.1 GCA_019912685.1 Kofleriaceae bacterium | reverse complement strand
GCACGTCGCCGCCGCGCGCCGCCGTGCGTGCCCGGCGGCCGTCGCGGCGCCGCCCACCCAGGTCACGAAGCGGCTGCTGCGCGAGCTGGGCTGGGGCCTGCGGCCGATCGCCGACGTCATCGATCCGCGGCGCGGCGTGGTCCTCGCGTCGTGGCCCAACAGCGGCGCCGAGGTCGACCACACGCCGTCGCCGCGACATCTGTGCGGAGCCGACCTCGATCACGAAGGGCTGCGACGTGGCCTGCTCCAGGTCGCCGGCCACGAGGAGGAGGGATACCTCGTCTGCAAGAACCAGCCGGTCCACGAGTGCGTCGGCTCGGAGCTCGTCGACGAGTACTCGAACCACGACCACCTCGTGTTCGTCGAGGATCCGGTTCGCGGCCTCGTGCTCGAGTCGTGGATCGACCTCGATGAAGGCCTGAGCTCCGACGAGGCGAAGCTGCGCCAGCGGCGCTGGGCGGAGCGCCTGGTGACCGACGCCCGCGCGCGCCCGTGCCCACGCTGAGCGCGATCAGTTCACGTTCACGCCGATGCCGACGGTGCCGAACGTCGACGCGGTCGCCGCGATCGCGTCGACGCGGAGGTCGAGCACGAAGACGCGGCCGCGGACGAGGGCGTAGCTGGCGCCGGTCGCGAGGCCGGGCTGGAGCGACGGATCGTCGAGGCCGGGCTCGAGCGTGAGGACCATCGCGGGCGCCGCGCGCAGCCAGACGCGCGCGGCCGGCCAGTACTGCACGCCGAAGCTCCAGCTGTGGCCCATGGCAGCGCCGTCGTCGGAGGTCCCGTTCACGAACGCGTAGCTGCCGACCAGGCCGAGGCGAGGTCCGATCATCCCGCCGATGTAGAGGCCGAGCGACGGCAGCGGCGACGTCGCGTCGTCGAGCGCGCCGGCGCCCGCGTGCAGGCCGAAGATCGTGCCCCAGCGCAGGTTGGCGCCGGGGGGCGGGCCCTTGCCGAGGTAGAGCGTCGGGCCCACGACGTCGACGATCCGGCCGGCGGCGTCGACCGTCGCCACGAGATCGTGGCGCGTCCGGTAGACCTGACCCGGTCGCCAGCCGACCGCCCCGTCGAAGCGTCCCTCGACGCCGTCGGGGCCGACGGCGAGGTCGCCTTCGCCGGAGAGGGACGCGGCGGGCAGCGTGTAGCTCCTGCTCGTGCGCCACCACGTGACGGTCGCGCCACCGTCCGCCATCGCCGCGACCGTGCCCGTGCCCCAGCGCGCTTGCAGCTCCGTCGCCGTGCGTCCACGCCACGCGGCATTGATGTCACGCGTGGCGCGCGCACCTGTGTAGCAGCCCGCGCACACCGCGCAGATCACGAGCCAGCCCCGCATCGTTCGATGATACCCGCGGCCGTTGCATTCGGGGGCCTCTGCGATATGGTCCCTCGACCGACACGATTCCACTCCATAGCTGGGGGAGCCCATCACGGCTGAGAGGCACGCTTCCGAATGGCGCGTGCGACCCCTGAACCTGCTCCGGGTAATGCCGGCGAAGGAAAGCAGCATGAGCACGACCAAGCGCACTCTTCCCACCGTCCCGGCCACCGTCCCGACCACCGACCCCGTCGCCGACCTGCCGCCCGTCGAGGGCTTCCCGTCGTCCGAGAAGGTCTACCTGGAGGACGGCGACCTGCGCGTGCCGGTGCGGCGCGTGCACCTCGCGGGCGGCGAGCCGCCGTTCGACGTCTACGACACGTCGGGCCCCGCGAACCACGATCTCCACCAGGGCCTGCCCCAGCTGCGCAAGGCGTGGATCGAGCGCCGCCTCCGTGACGGCGACGACGGCAACCGCACGCAGATGCACTACGCGCGCAAGGGCCTCATCACCGAGGAGATGCGCTTCATCGCGCTGCGCGAGGGGCTCGACGCCGCGTTCGTGCGAGACGAGGTCGCCCGCGGCCGCGCCATCATCCCGGCCAACATCAACCACCCCGAGAGCGAGCCGATGATCATCGGCCGCAACTTCCTCGTGAAGATCAACGCGAACATCGGCAACTCGGCGGTGTCGTCGTCGATCGGCGAGGAGGTCGACAAGCTGCGCTGGGCCATCAAGTGGGGCGCCGACACGGTCATGGACCTGTCGACCGGCAAGCAGATCCACGAGACCCGCGAGTGGATCATCCGCAACGCGCCGGTGCCGATCGGCACGGTGCCGATCTACCAGTGCCTCGAGAAGGTGAACGGCGAGGCCGAGAAGCTCACGATCGATCTCTTCATCGAGACGCTGATCGAGCAGGCCGAGCAGGGCGTCGACTACTTCACGATCCACGCCGGCGTCCGCCTGCCGTTCATCCCGTGGACGGCGAACCGCACGACCGGCATCGTGTCGCGCGGCGGCTCGATCATGGCGAAGTGGTGCCTCTCGCACCACAAGGAGAACTTCCTCTACACCGAGTTCGAGCGCATCTGCGAGGTGATGAAGAAGTACGACGTCGCCTTCTCGCTCGGCGACGGCCTGCGCCCGGGCTCGATCGCCGACGCCAACGACCGCCCGCAGCTGGCGGAGCTCGAGACGCTCGGCGAGCTGACCCAGATCGCGTGGAAGCACGACGTGCAGGTGATGATCGAGGGCCCCGGCCACGTGCCGATGCACAAGATCAAGGAGAACGTCGACCTCCAGCTCGAGAAGTGCCACGAGGCGCCGTTCTACACGCTCGGGCCGCTGGTGACCGACATCGCCCCCGGCTACGACCACATCACGAGCGCGATCGGCGCGGCGATGATCGGCTGGTACGGCACCGCGATGCTCTGCTACGTGACGCCCAAGGAGCACCTCGGGCTGCCCAACAAGAAGGACGTGAAGGACGGCGTCATCGCCTACAAGATCGCGGCGCACGCGGCGGACCTCGCCAAGGGTCACCCGGCGGCGCAGCGGCGCGACGACGCGCTGTCGAAGGCGCGCTTCGAGTTCCGCTGGCAGGACCAGTTCAACCTGTCGCTCGATCCCGACACCGCGCGCGACTTCCACGACGAGACCCTGCCGGCGCCCGCCGCCAAGGGCGCGCACTTCTGCTCGATGTGCGGCCCCAAGTTCTGCTCGATGAAGATCACGCAGGACGTCCGCGAGTACGCCGCGGCCCACGGCATGACCGAGGAGGACGCGGTCGCCGCCGGCATGGCGCAGAAGGCGACCGAGTTCGCCGAGGGCGGCAAGGACTTCTACCGCGCGCCGTGACCGGCTGACCGGTCCTTGCCACATCGTGCGGTGGGACCCCGTGATAGGTTCCGCGCCATGATGTCGGCTGCTCGTTCGCTTCTCGTTCCGCTGGCCGCGTGCGCGCTCCTCGCCGCGTGCGGCCCCAAGGTCAGCGTGACGCCGCTCAACCCGTCGCCGCGGCCGTTCACGCCGCGCAACGCGATGGCCGTGGAGATCTTCACGACCGGGCTGCCGCAGCGGCCGTACGTCGAGGTCGCCGCGCTGGCGGCGAAGGGCGGCAACGCCGAGGAGCACGTGCCGGCGATGCGCGAGGAGGCGGGCAAGCTCGGCTGCGACGCGCTCGTGTTCACGAGCATGCCGCGCGACGCGACGGCGACCGGTTACAACTGGAAGACCGGCGGCGTCACGAGCACGAGCGCGAACAGCGGCTCGTCCGCCACCTGCGTCGTGTGGACCGGCGGCGGCGGCGGCGGGCCCGGCCCGGGCTACTGACGCGCCGCGTCCCGTGAGACGGTGGGGAGGCCTGCCTCCCGCGCCGGCCGCGGCGTTACGCTCGGGGGCATGCGGTGCGCGGCCATGCTCCTCTGCCTGCTCGGGGCGTGTGGTCCGCTCGCGAGCGGCGGCGACGACGACACCGGCGGTGACGACGAGGGTGGCGGCGACGGCGGCGGCTCGAGCGGGCCCGACGCGCCGGCGGGACCGCGCAGCGTCTTCGATCCGGCGGTCACGGAGGTGCTGGTCGAGATCGACTACGAGCCCGGCGCGGAGCCGTTCACCGGCAACGTGATCGGCTTCGGCGACACCTTCGCGATCACGCAGAGCAACATCGAGCGGCTGTTCGCGGGGCGGAAGTCGGTCGCGCTGCCGACGACGCTCGCCGGCATGGAGAACATCGGCGACGTCCCCGACGAGGCGCTCACCGTCGACGATCTGCTCCAGCTCGCGGCCGCGCACCGGAGCGGCGCCGATACGTCGACCAGGAAGACGTACTACGTCCTCTTCCTCACCGGCTACTTCGCCGATGGCAACGGCCCCAACGCGGGCGTGCTCGGCGTCGCGCTCGGCGACACCGGCGTCATCGCGATCTTCAAGGACGTGATCGACTCGACGCAGGTCCCCGCGACCAACGTGGCGCGCTTCGTCGAGCAGTCGACGCTCGTCCACGAGCTCGGCCACGCGATCGGCCTCGTCGACAACGGCGTGGCCGTCACGAGCCCCCACGACGACACCGTGCACGGCGCGCACTGCACCAACGACGCGTGCGTCATGTACTGGCAGAACGAGGGCGCGGGCGACATGGCCGCGTACGTGCAGCGCGCGGTCCTCACCGGCGACACGATCCTCTTCGACGCGGCGTGCCTCGCCGACGTCGACGCCCTCACCGGCGGGCCGTGATGGCGTGGCTCCCGCCATGCGACGTACGGGCCTCCTCTGTTCGGCTATCGAGGCCGGTTGCCTCGGCGACAAGTCGGGTAGGATCGCGGGTCATGGGAGACCCGGTCCACGACCTCGTGCATCACCATGAGGACCTGAACCGAGCCGCGATGGCGCTCGCGGCGACGATCCGTGCGGTGCGCCCGGAGGGCACGCGCGCGCTGGTGCGGCCGCTCGAGGAGCTCCGCGACTCGCTCTTCGCCCACTTCGCGCGGGAGGAGGAGGGGCTGTTCCCGTTCGTCGAGGAGGTCGTCCCCGAGCGCGCGCCGCAGGTGCACGAGATGCTGCTCGCGCACGACGCCATCTGCGGCACGCTCGCGCGCATGCTGTACCTCGCGCGATCGGGCGCCGACCAGGCGCACATCGCGACGCTCCACGAGCGCTTCGAGCAGGCCTACGCGTCCCACGCGCAGGTCGAGGCGACGCTCCTCGGCGAGCTGGACGCGCGGCTCGAGCCCGCGCACCGGTCGCGGCTCGCGGCGCTGGTCGACAGCCTGTGAAGCGCACGCCTCGGGCGGTGTAGGCCGAAGACGGTTGACTCGCAGTTCCGATATTGATTATAGCTTTCACTGAAAGTGAATTTCAATTTCTGGATTGCTGCGCTGCTGTCGGCCTGCCTGGCCGTGGCGCCGCCGCGCGCGCTCGCCGACGAGGTGATCGAGCTCACCGGCGAGGCCCCGGCATCCACGGCGCCGGTGCACGTCGTCGGCCGCGCGGCGATCGAGCGCTCGAACGCGAACACCGCGGCCGACGTCCTCGCGCTGGTCCCGGGGCTCGCGGTCGACGGGCCGCACAACGCTCGCGACCGGAACGCGCACGTGCGCATCCGCGGCTTCGACGCGCGCTACACGCTGGTGCTGGTCGATGGCCAGCGGGTGACGGGCAAGGACACGCGCGGCGTGGTCGATCTCTCGACGATCCCGGCGGGGACGATCGAGCGCATCGAGGTGATCAAGGGACCGCAGGCGGCGCGCTTCGGCGGCGACGCGATCGGCGGCGTGGTGAACATCGTCACGCGGCGCGCGGGCGAGGGCACCCGGGCCGAGGCCTTCGCCGGGTACGGGTCGTTCGACACCCGCGACGTCGCCGGCTTCTTCGCCACCCGGGCCGGCGACGTCGGCGTCCACGTCTACGCGCGCCACGAGATCTCCGACGGCTGGTCGGACGCGTACGACCTCGATCGCACGCTGCGCATGGTGACCGGCAAGGTCGACGCGCGCGGGACCGACAAGTCCTCCGTGACCGCGTCGCAGACGTGGGAGCGCGGCGCCGACACGATCGAGCTCGCCCAGCGCGTGCACGCCGGCCACGACTACAAGCACAAGCTCTCCACGCGCTACGTCGAGGAAGGGACGATCGAGGGCGAGACCGCCGTGCTCGAGCTCGACGGCACGGCGCGCTGGACCCACCGCAGCGCTTCGGGCGATCCGTGGATCGCGAGCGCCTACGTCGCCCGCCACGGCAGCGAGAAGCACGAGCACAAGGACGTGGTCCAGCGCCGCAGCGGCCGGGACGTCGGGCGCCTCGAGGCCGACGAGCTCGACGAGATCGCGCACTGGAGCGCGGTCGCGCACGGCGAGCACCGCCGCGCCGCCGGCCGGCGGCACTACCTCACCGCGATCGTCGAGTGGCGCTCGGAGCTGCGCGCCGCCGACAACCACAGCGTGCGCACCGAACGCGACCCGGACGGGCTGATCACCGGCCACGCCGACTTCCGCGATCCGCAGCGGGTGTACCGGGTCCACGAGGGGATCGCGTCGCTGGTCGTCCAGGACGAGCTCACCGCCGGCGGGGCGTGGGCGTGGCAACCCGCCGTACGCGTCGACTGGCACACCGCGTGGGGCGTCCAGCTCGCGCCGTCGAGCGCGGTCGCGTGGCGTCCGTCGCCGCGGTGGATCGTGCGCGCGGCCACCGGGCTCGGGTGGGAGACGCCGTCGATCGAATCGCGCATGATCTCGCCGGTCCCCGATCTCGACGTGCCCGGCGATCGCCATGTCGTCGGCAACCCCGACCTGGTCGCCGAGCGATCGCTGGGCAACGAGCTGTCGGCGCAGTTCCGCTCCGATCCCGACGGCCTGCGCCGCTGGCGCTGGTCGGCTGGCGTGAGCGTCTTTCGCAACGACTTCCGCGACATGATCGCGAAGGAGATCGTCGACGACTACCTCGGGACCGGGCTGCCGCTCGAGCGCGAGGTGAACCTCGGCCGTGCCGTCACCCAGGGCGCGGAGCTGGCGGCGGATCTCGCGCTCGGCCGCCGGTTCTTCGTCGCCGCGTCGTACACACGGCTCCTTTCGCGCAACGGAACCACCGGCGCGCCGCTCGACCGCGTCGCGCCGCACACCGCGACCGCGCAGGCGAGCTGGTCGGAGCGCCGGACGGGGACCAACGTGTATGCGGTCGCGCGCCGGGTCGGCGCGGCGCCGCGGCTCGACGGCGCCGGCTTCCCGCGCCCCGAGGGTCCCCTGCCGGCGCTGCTCGTCACTCAGCTTCGCGTCGAGCAACGGGTCGCGCGCCATGTGGCGCTCTCCGCGCAGGTCGACAACGTCGCCGGCGCGACCTGGGACAAGGACGCCGACGGTGACACCGATCTTCCGCCCCCGAGCCTCTTCGTGGGCGCGTGGGGCCGCTTCTGACCGAGGAGCCTCCGATGCCTGCCTTCCGCTGCTCCATCTCCCTCGCCCTCACCCTCACCATCGCCGGCACGACGACGGCGGCCGCTCAGGTGCTGCAGCGCCGCTTCGATCCCGATCGCAACGGGCCGTGGACGGTCGTCGATCTCGGCCAGCAGGATCGCGACGTGGTGACCCACGATCCGCGCGCGTTCGCGGTCGGCGAGGGCGGCGAGGTCCACGCGGTGTGCAAGGTCCCGCTCGAGGGGCCTCCCACCGGCGGCGCGGTCCTGCGTGTCGATCGCGGCGCGGCCGAGCCGATCGGCGGCCCGCTGGGTGACGATCCGGCGGCGATCCTCGCTACCGGCGGCACGCTGTTCGTCGCCGGCAAGGGCTTCGGGGCCCAGCCGGCGCGCGTGCTCCGGCTCGACGGCGGTACCTGGATCCCCGCCCATGACGGCGCGCTGGATTCGGAGATGCGCGGTCTCGCGATGCACGACGGCTCGCTGCACGTCGCGACCAAGAGCGACGGCGTGTATCGCCTCGATGGTCGCGCGCTCGATCGCGTCGGCGCGACGACGACGGTGCAGCCGGAGGGCTACGCCTGGGAGGCGCTGGGTGACTACGTCGCCGACATCCACGACGGCGCGCTGGCGCCCGACGGCGCCCTCGTCGTCGCCGGCAAGGATCAGCGCGTGCGGCGCTGGGACGGCGAGGCATGGCGCGACCTGGGCAACCTGAGCGAGGCGACCTGGGACGCGGCCGGGGTGCCCGTCGGCTTCGTCCGCGAGCCCAAGGGGGTCGGCGTCGCGCCCGACGGCACCATCTACGTCGGTACCAAGGGCCTCGACGGCAGCAGCGAGGGTCGCGACCGGGGCGCCGTCTGGCGCTGGACCGGCGTCGCCTGGGAGCGCGTCGGCACCGTCGAGCTGCGGAAGGAAGCGAAGCGCGTGATCCCGCTCGCCGGCGGGAGCCTCGTCGCCGGGACCAACGAGAGCGGCGTCTTCCGCTGGGACGGCGGCGCGTGGACGGCGATCAACGCCGGTCTGCCCGTCGATGCGGGCGGCAAGATCAAGGGCGAACGGCTCTTCCTCGCCGCCGATGGCCAGCTCTACGTCGCGATCCAGAACGCGATCTACCGCCGCGGCACCGGCGCGACCGGCGCGTGGACCGAGGTCGGCTTCTTTCCCCTGGGCGAGGAGGTGACCTTCGTCGGGGTCGCGCTCGGCCGCCTCCACGCCGGCTGCAAGGTCGGCGCGTCGGCCGGCGCGGTGTACGTGCAGGAGAGCGACGGCTGGAGCCAGCTCGGCGGCGATCTGCCGCGTGACGTGAAGCAGCTCGCGTGGTCGCCCGGCGGCGACCTCTACGCGGTCATGGGCGCCGGCGCCGGAACGGTGCGGTGGAGCGGCGGCGCCTGGTCGAGCGTGCTCGGTAACCTCACCGGCGACGCCTCCGACTTCAAGCAGCTCATCTTGCCCACCGACAGCGAGCTCTTCGGCGTCAGCAAGCTCGGCGTACAGCGCGGCGCCTTCCGCCGCGAGCCGATCGAGATCGTCGACTTCGCGCTGAAGAACCGCGCGGTCACCGCGATCGGCGGAGCGGGCGGCCACCTGTTCGCGATCGCCGAGACCGACGGGGTCTTCCGTCGCACCGCCGGCGCGACCACCGACGACGGTCTCGACTGGGTCGTCGGCACGTCCGGGCTGCCCGACGTCGAGCTGCGCGGCATCGCGACCGTCGGCGACCGCACGTTCGTCCTCGGCAAGCACCTCCTCTACGAAGGCGTCGTCGGCGCCGACGGGACGCTCGCGCTGCGCTCGTTCGGGACCAACCCGGGCAAGGCCGCGCTCGACGGCAACGGGCAGCTGATCTTCACGGGCGAGACCGACTTCACGGCGCTCGCGGCGCACGGCGATCGCCTCTTCGTCGGCACCAAGGACGGGCTCTTCGTCACCCGCGCCGGCCGGGTCTGGGAGCTCTACAACGGACCGGCGGAGGTGAAGGCGCTGGCGATCGTCGGCGACCTGCTCCACGTCGCGGTCAAGGCGAAGGAGGTGCCGGATCCGGCCGAGCCGACGCGCGAGCTCCACTCGGCGCAGGTCTGGATCCACGATCTGCGCGACGACGAGGACGACGGCAGGCACGAGCCGGCCGCGGGGGGCTGCGCCGTTGCCGGCGGCAGCGGCGCAGC
>JAIOII010001057.1 GCA_019912685.1 Kofleriaceae bacterium | reverse complement strand
GTCGAGTCGCCGCCCGCGGGCGCCGACTCGACGGTGAAGCCCGACGAGCCGAGGCGCGCGATCAGGTTGGCGCGCGCGCGCGAGGGATCGGCGAGCGGCTCGAGATCGATCACGTCCCACGCCTTGCCCATCTCGATGACGGCCTTGGCGAGCGCGGTGCCGGCCCGGTCCTCGGCGCCGGGGCGCACGAGCAGATCGAGCGCGGGCGGACGCGGACCGGCGTCGCCGAGCATGCGCAGCTCGCGGACGTCGACCAGGCCCTTGGCGGTGCGGATGTAGAACGGCGCGAGGCAGACGAGCTCGCCGTCCTCGCGCCCGACGAGCACGCAGATCTCGGCGTCGAGCACCGCGTGATAGGCGTGCCACCACGGCAGGAGCCAGTCGGGTCCGCGGAACAGCGCGCCGGAGCCGCCGAGCTTCGCGAGGTCGCGCCACGCCGCCTCGAGCTCGACGAGCGCGCCGAGCTCCTTGATCACCGTGAAGTCGACTGCCATGAGGGCGGCCCACGTTACATCAGTTCAGCAACTGAAGTACGATCAGTGGATGCGCGCATGGGGCCTGATCGCGTGCTGGGCGGTCGCGCTCGGTGCGGGCTGCAATCAGGTCCTCGGCCTCGACGAGCCGGCCGGCGACGACGACGGTGACGACGAGCGCGACGCGCAGGTGAGCGATGGTCCGGCCGATCGCGACATGGACGGCGTGCCCGACGTCGACGACGTCTGCCCCGACGCGTCCGATCCGGGCCAGCACGACGAGGACGGCGACGGGCTCGGCGATCGCTGCGACCGGTGTCCCCACCTCGCGCAGGAGAGCGACCTCGACGGCGACGAGGACGACGTGCCCGACGCGTGCGATCCGTACCCGGCCACGTCGGGGGGACGGCTGCGCTGGAGCGGCTTTCACGTCGCCGAGGAGCTCGACGAATGGCGCGCCGACGGCGGCGAGGGCGTCGTCGAGTGGAGCAACGACGAGGTGACGCTGACCCCCTTGCTCGACGGCGAGGTGCGGTTCCTGCGCGGCGAGGACGACAGCGGCCGCGTGAGCACGCGGACGCGCGTGATCGCTTCGCTCGGGCTCGGCGCCCCGAACGCCGGGGGAACGGCGCGGCGCGCGGTCGGCGCGATCACCAACGTCTCGAGCTCGGGCCTCGATCTCTTCCTGTGCCAGCTCGAGACCGATCTCCCGATCACGCAGGTGCGGCTCCAGGAATACCGGATCGCGAGCGGCGTCGCGGCGACGATCGCGACCAGCGTGACCGGCGACGCGCTGCCGATGGGAGACGTCATCCTCGAGCTCGACCTCGGCGCCGACGACGAGCAGACGACGACGCGGGGCGCGTTCTGCCAGGTGCGGGCCGGAGCGGCCTCGCACGCCCTGCCGCGCGCGACCGTGGTCGACCTGCCACCCGGGGAGGCGGGCCTGCGCACCGTCGGTGTTCCGCTGCGCGTGCGGTGGGCGGCGATCATCGATCACCCCTGACGGCGAAGGATCGCGGCGAAGAAGCCGTCGGTGCCGTGGCGATCGGGCGTCACGGTGAAGTAGCGGCCGTCGTCGGTGGTGAGCTCCGCCGCGCGCTCGCCGAGGATCTCGGCCGGCGGGACGATCGCGAGCCCGCGCGCCTCGGCGACCGCCTCGGCGACGGCCTGGTTCTCGGCGGAGAGCAGCGTGCACGTCGCGTAGACCATCGTGCCGCCGGGCGCGAGGAGCGTCGCGGCGTGGTCGGTGATCGCGCGCTGCCGGCGCGCGAAGTCGGCGATGTCGGCCTCCGCCATGCGCCACCGCGCCTCGGGGTTGCGG
>JAIOII010001056.1 GCA_019912685.1 Kofleriaceae bacterium | reverse complement strand
ATCCTCGCGCGCGTCACCGCGCGCACGCGCCTCGTCCTCGTCGATCACGTGACCAGCCCGACCGCGCTCGTCCTCGACGTCGCGGCGCTCGCGCGCGCGCTGCCGTCGCACGTGGCGCTCCTCGTCGACGGGGCCCACGCGCCGGGGATGCTCGACCTGGCGGTCGCGGACGTCGGCGCCGCGTTCTACACCGGCAACTTCCACAAGTGGACGTGCGCGCCCAAGGGCGCGGGCTTCCTCTGGGTCGCGCCCGAGCGCCGCGACGGCTTCCGCCCGCTGGTGACGAGCCACGGCGCGTCGCTGCCGGAGACCGCGGGCCGCTCGCGCTTCCGCCTCGAGCACGACTGGACCGGCACCCACGATCCCAGCGCCTACCTGTCCGTGCCGGTCGCGATCGAGACCGTCGCGCGCCTCGGCGGCGGCTGGCCGCGCGTGCGCGAGCGCAACCGCACCCTGGCGCGCGTGATGCGCGACGACCTCGCGGCCGCGCTCGCGGCCGATCCGATCGATCTCACCCCCGAGCCCGCCGACGGACAGCGGGCCTCGATGGCCGCGGTCGCCGTCGAGCTGCCCGCGGGCGCCGACCACCTCGCGGTCGAGCGCGCGCTCCTCGAGCGCGGCGTCGAGGTCCCGATCGTCAGCCACCCGGGCGCGCCCTGGCCGCTCGTGCGCGTGTCGGCGCACCTCTACAACCGCCGCAGCGACGCCATGCGCCTCGCGGCGGCGCTGACCGCCGCGGGCGTCCGCGGGAGGAGGATCCCGTGAGCACCACCGGCCCCGGCCGCACGTTCGTCATCGGCGACATCCACGGCGAGCGCGCGCTCCTCGACGCGCTGCTCGCCTCGCTGCCGTTCATCGCGCCCGACGACAGCCTCGTCTGCCTCGGCGACTACGTCGATCGCGGCCCCGACAGCCGCGGCGTCGTCGAGACGCTGCGCCGCCTGCCCGAGAAGACGGCGGGCAAGGTCGTCCTCCTGCGCGGCAACCACGAGGACGCGCTGCTCGGCGAGATCGACACCCCGAGCGGCGGCTTCGTCATGCCGCCGGGCAACGGCGTCGCCGCCGCGTTCCACTCCTTCACCGAGCTGCCGCCGCCCGTCGATGGCGGCCTCGTCGCGCCCGAGCACTTCGCGCACTACTTCGACGTCGCGTCGTGGCTGCCGGCGCCGATCGCGTCGTGGATGCGCGGGTTGCCGCTCTGGCACCGCGACGCGCACGCGACGTACGTGCACGCCGGCCTCGAGGGCGAGGGCGCGGTGTGGAGCCTGCCCGAGGCCTCGTCGACGAAGTCGCTGCTCTGGCAGCGCGAGAAGGACTTCTTCCTCGAGTACGCCGGCCCGCCGCTCGTCTTCGGTCACACGCCCACGAACGACCTGCCGCCCGCCGACCCGGCGCGCACGGCGCCCTGGACGCGCGGCCCGCTCGTCGGCATCGACACCGGCGCCGGCAAGGGCGGTCCGCTCACCTGCCTCGAGCTCCCGTCCCGCACCGTCCGCCAGGCCTGGCCCGACGGCCGGCTGACGACCTCGGCCATCTGATACGCTCGCGACGTGTCGGGGGGTGAGCTCGACGAGACGCTCACGGCGGATCCATCCGCCGCGGCGGCGCCGTCGGCCGCCGCGGGCCCGA
Organism: Kofleriaceae bacterium; assembly: GCA_019912685.1. Taxonomy (GTDB): domain Bacteria; phylum Myxococcota_A; class Polyangia; order Haliangiales; family Haliangiaceae; genus UBA2376. Next base: position 703 of record JAIOII010001056.1, on the reverse strand, counting down.
TCGCGCCCGGCTCGCTCGCGCTCGGCCGGTACGAGGTCATCCGCTTCATCGCCGCCGGCGCCATGGGCGAGGTCTACGAGGCCGTCGATCGCATCCTCGGCGCCACCGTCGCCGTGAAGGTGATGAAGCCTGCGCTCGCGAGCTCGCCGCGCGCCGTCGAGCGCCTGGTCCGCGAGATCGCGCTCGCGCGCAAGGTGACCCACCCCAACGTGTGCCGGCTCCACGACGTCCACCAGCACGACGGCCGCGCGTTCCTGTCGATGGAGCTCCTCGCCGGCGAGAGCCTGGCCGATCGCCTCCGCCGCGGCCCCCTGCCCGAGCCGGAGCTCGAGGACGTCGCGCGCCAGCTCGTGGCCGCGCTCGCCGCGCTGCACGCGGCCGGCATCGTCCACCGCGACCTCAAGAGCGGCAACATCATGCTCGTGCCCGGCGACGGCGGCGCGCGCGCCGTGGTCACCGACTTCGGGCTCGCGCGATCGCTGGCGCCCGCCGGCGACGCGCGGCTGACCGGCGACGCGACGATGCTCGGCACGCCGGCGTACATGTCACCCGAGCAGGTCGAGGGCCGCGAGGCCACGCCCGCGAGCGACATCTACAGCCTCGGCGTCGTCCTGTTCGAGATGGCGACCGGTGCGCTGCCGTTCCAGGAGGAGACGGTGCTCGCGACCGCGACGGCGCGGTTGACGCGCGACCCGCCGCGATC
>JAIOII010001055.1 GCA_019912685.1 Kofleriaceae bacterium | reverse complement strand
GGCTCCAGGCGCGCACGCTGCGCCAGCTCGCCGGCATCGCGGTCGGCATGGGCCTGCGCTGGGACGACGCGCTCGCGTCGGTGACGACCGTGCCGGCGGCGATGCACGGCCTCACCGGGCGCGGCACCGTCGAGCGAGGCGCGATCGCCGACGTCGTCGTGTGGAGCGGCGACCCGCTCGAGCTGATGGCGGCGGCCGAGGTCGTGATCATCGGCGGCGTCGTGCAGCCGGCGACGAGCCACCAGACGCTGCTCCTCGATCGCTACCGGACGCTGCCGGCCGCCGGTCGTTAGGCCCCGGCCGCTGACGTCACCAGCGCATCGCGACGCCGACCGAGGTCGGCGAGACGACGGGCCTGAGCTCCGTGGTCCTGGTGTGGACGAAGCGCGGCACGGCGTAGCCGATCGCGGCGCCGATGAGCCAGCCGGTGAGGATGTCGCTCGACCAGTGCTTGTCGGCGGCGATGCGCAGGTAGCCGGTGGTGAGCGAGAGCGCGATGCCACCGCCGTAGAGCACGCCGGCGTGGCGATAGCCGCGCAGCGAGGCGACGGTCCCCGCCGACACCGCGAGGCTCATCGTCAGGGTCGAGTGTCCCGAGTAGAACGACTGGTTGTTGTCCTGCGGGTGCTCGGTGCCCGCCTTCTGATCGGGGGGGAGCTGGTGCACGAACGGGCGCTCGCGGGCGACCGACGCCTTGATGACGTAGTTGAAGATGCCGGCGACCGCCGCCGACTCGGCGATGATGAGCCCGTCGTCGAACCAGCTGGCGCGGCGATCGTCGAGGTGCGCGACGAGGCCGATGCCGGCGAGCGCGAAGAGCGGCGCGGTGACGAAGCCGGTCGCGTCGCTGATCGCGGCCGCGCGATCGGTGTCGTCCCACACGAGGCCGGAGCGGACGCCGTCGTCGAAGCCGACGGGGCCGCACCAGCGGCACGTGTCCCGCGAGAGCGGCGCCTTGAACGGCGCCTCGGCGAGGAAGTAGGCGGCGCCGAGGCCGAGGGTCAGCGGCACGTGGAGCTTGCGGTTCGGCTTCTCGATGCGGTCCTCCGCGCGCGCGTCGCGCGACGGCGTCGCCATCGCGAGCGCCGCGGCTACCCCCAGCCAGACGGTACGGCGGACCACGGCCGTTATCGTAGTCCGTACTTCTTCAGCTTGTCGACCAGTGTCACGCGGCTGGTGCCGAGCCGGCGCGCGGCCTCGCTCTGGTTGCCGCCCGTGGCGGCGAGCATGCGCGCGATCACGCCGCGCTCGAACGCCTCGACCTGCTCCTTGAGCGTGGGCCCGAGCTCGGTCGTGTCGCCGCGGTCGACCTCCTCGGGCGGGACCTCCGGCGCCGGCGGAGGTTGATCGGTCCAGTCGGCGAGGTGGAGGGTCGTGCCGGTGACGAGCGCGGCCAGCCGCGCGATCACGTTCTCGAGCTGGCGCACGTTGCCGGGCCACGGCGCGGCGGTGAGCGCGTCGAGGAGCGCCGGCTCGAGGGAGAGGGCGCCGGTGCCGAACTTCTCGCCGTAACGGCGCGCCATCTCGGCGGCCAGCGCCGGGATGTCGCCGCGCCGGTCGCGCAGCGGCGGCACCACGAGCTCGACGACCGCGAGGCGGTAGTAGAGGTCCTCGCGGAACGTGCCCGCGCGCGCCTCGGCGGCGAGATCGCGGTTGGTCGACGCCACGACGCGCACGTCGACCTTGTCGACCTTGCCCGAGCCCACCGGCTGGATCTCGCCCTCCTGCAGCGCGCGCAGGAGCTTGGCCTGGACGCCGAGCGGCAGCTCGCCGACCTCGTCGAGGACCAGGGTGCCGCCGTGCGCCTCCGCGAAGAAGCCGGCGCGCGCGCTGGTCGCGCCGGTGAAGGCGCCGCGGGTGTGGCCGAAGAGCTCGGCCTCGGCGAGCTCCGCCGGGATCGCCGCGCAGTTGAAGCGCACGAGCGGACCGGCCGCGCGCTTCGACTGCGCGTGCAGGAGCTGGGCGACGAACTCCTTGCCCGTGCCGGTCTCGCCGCGCACCAGCACGGTGACATCGCGCGCCGCCACGCGCGCGGTCGCGTCGAGCAGGCGCCGCATCACCGGGCTGTCGCCGACGATGCGGCGTCCCATCGTGTGCTCGATCGCGAGGCGGCGGTTGGCGACGCGGAGCTGGCGCGCCTCGAGCGCGCGCTCGATCACGACCGCGACCTCGTCGATGTCGAAGGGCTTGGTCAGGTAGTCGTAGGCGCCGGCCTTCACCGCCGCCACGGCGATGCGCTCCGAGCCGTGGGCGGTGAGCAGGATCACCGGCAGCGACGCGTCGCGCGCCGCGATCGCCGCGATGAGCTCGAGGCCGGACATGCCCGGCATCTGGAGATCGGTGAGGACGACGTCGGCGTCGTCGAGCTTGGGCAACGCCTCGGCGCCCGAGCGCGCGGTCACGACCGTGTGGCCGCGGTCGACGAGCACCTCCTGGAGCGTGAACAGCACGCCGGGCTCGTCGTCGACGAGGAGGATGCTGCTCACGCGGCGGGCTCGACGGGTGAGGACGACGAGGTGGTGAGGACGTCCAGCGCCGCCGCGGGCGACGGCCGCGCGGGCAGGCGGATGGTGACGGTGGTGCCGCGGCCGGGCTCGCTCGCGTAGTGCATCGTGCCGCCGTGCTGGGCGACGACGGTCTGCGCGAGCACGACGCCGAGGCCGGTGCCGCCCTCGCGGGTCGTGAAGTAGCTCGTGCCGAGCCGCGCCAGGTCCTCGGGCTTGATGCCGCGGCCGCTGTCCTGGATCTCGACGACCCCGCCCGCAGCGCCGCCGTTCGCCGGGCTGACCGAAACGCGGATCGTCCCCCCGGTGGGCGTCGCCTCGACGGCGTTGGAGAGGACGTTGAGGAGCGCTTCCTTCAGCCGTCGCGCGTCGCCCTCGATCGGCGTGTGCCGGCTCTCGACGCGCAGCGCGATGCGCCCGCTCTCCATGCGGCCGGACACGGCGGCGAGCGCCGAGCCGGCGATCTCGGCGAGATCGAGGGCGTGCGGCTTGAGGTCCTCGAGCGGCCGCGAGAAGGAGAGGTACTCGGCGAGGATCGCCTCCATGCGCGCGATCTCCGCCTGCATCACCTCGAGGCGCTCCCTGGTGCGCGGCGCCTCCGGCGTGCGCGAGACGAGCTGGACGAGGCCCTTGATCGACGCGAGCGGGTTCTTGAGCTCGTGGGCGACCTTGGCGCCCACCGCCTGCAGCCGACCCGCGTGCTCGGCGGCGGCGGCGACGCGCTCCTCGTTGAGCACGTCGACCGCGCACGTCGCGGCCTGCGTCGCGGCGAGCACGCGCGTGATGAAGTTGGTGACGATGGCGATCGCCCAGCCGAACGAGACGATCGCGGCGGCGGCGAAGTGATCGTGCGGCAGCGCCGGCCCCATCCAGCTCGTCGGCATGAGCGCGAGCAGCGCGAAGAGGGTCAGGAGCGACGCCGTCAGCCATCGGGTGGCGGGCTGGGTGCCGAAGAAGACGACGGGCACCACCGAGGCGGTGCCGAGCGCGGGCACGATCGGGCTGTGCAGGCCGCCGGTCAGGGCGACGAAGGAGACGAGGTAGAGCTGGGCGAGGCCGTGCATCACGTACACCGCCGTCTCCATCCACTTCTTGTCCCGCGACACGAGGTGCACGACGGTGAACTGCGCGAGCACGAGCGTCGCCCACACGAGCACCGACGTGATCACGCGCCACGTCGGATAGCTCGCGTGCACGAGCACGGTGGAGATGAGGCCCATCGACACGAGCCCGCACACCGCCATGAACGCGACGTTCTGGCGACCGGTCGCCAGGATGAGGTCGTTGCGCGTGCCACGCCACACGGCGGCCCTCTCTGCGAGCGCCGGGCCAACCTTTACCGGCTCGTCGTGCGAGGGCGGTTCCGCGGACATGCCGCACATCCTATCGCGCGCTCCGCGGTCGGCGGACCGTCATCCGTAAGGTGAACCGTCGATGGTTGTAAGGAGAACCGACAGGCTGGCACGCACGAACGCCGCTCGCGATCGTAACTCCGCGCTTTCCGGAGGAGCTGCCGTGGCATGGGCGGTGCTTGGGGAGCGTGACCATGCGTTCGTATCTTCCCGGCGTGTTGCTCCTGGCCGCTCTGGCCGGCGACGCCGCCGCGCAGCCCGAGGCGGCGCCCAGGACGAGCTTCGACGAGGAGGTCGGGGCGCTGCTCGCCCGGCCAGGTGGGTTGACCGCCGACGCCGCGGCCGCGCGCGCCGTCGCCGCCAGCCCGGCGGTGAAGCGCAAGCTGGCCGAGTCGGCTGAAGCGAAGGCCGGCCTCGACGACTTCAAGTACGCGCTCGTGCCGATCACCACGCTCACGGCCGGCTACACCCGCCTGTCGAAGATCGAGGTGCCGGAGCTCGCGCCCGGCTTCTCGTTCCCGGTCTTCTTGAACTCGTACCACCTCGGCGCCGAGGTCGCGATCCCGCTCACCGATCTCACGCTGCGCATCCCGCTGCTCGAGAAGGCGAGCGAGCACGGCGTCGCCGCCGCCCGGAGCGGGACGCGATCCGCCGAGCTCACCGCCGCCGTCGACGCGCGCGTCGCGTACTACGAGTGGGTCCGCGCCGAGCTCCAGGTCGTGGTCGCCGCGCGCCTCCTCGATCAGGTGCAGGCCAACCTCGGCCAGATCCGCGCGCTCGCCGAGGTGAGCCGCGTGTCGCGCGCCGATGTCCTCCGGCTCGAGGCGCAGGAGGCGCAGGTCGAGCTCGGGCTGGCCCAGGTGCGCGAGCTCGCCAACCTGCGCGCCGAGCAGCTGCGCATCGCGATCGGCGCCGCGCCCGAGGAGCCGCTCGCGATCGGCGAGGACGTGCGCGACGTCGGCGCCGA
>JAIOII010001054.1 GCA_019912685.1 Kofleriaceae bacterium | reverse complement strand
GTGGTGGCGAGCTGGCCGGTGGCGGCACAGGAGGCGCGGGAGGCATCGCTGCCGGCGTCGCCGAGGCGCGCGTCTTCGCGGCCTCGGCGCGCTGCGCCGCACGGTCGAGCATGTAGGTCTCGAACGCGCTGAAAACCTGGTTCGCGATGTCCTTGATGTCCTTCACCACGCCGTCGGCGTTCGCCTCCTCCTCCTCGCCTTCCTCGTCCTCGTCGTCCCGCAGGCCCAGCCGCGTGAGCAGCTCCGCGATGTCATCCCGCTTGAACACGTCGCGCAGGTCGGGGCGAGCCACGGTCCGGATGAGCTTGCGCATCTCCTTCATCGCCTTGCGTTGCTCGCGCATCAGCGCCGCGCCCTGGTTGATGACCGTCTCGGACTGGCGCGTGTTCGCCTCGACCACCTGGCGCAACAGCTCCTCCGTCGCGCTACCAGCGCCGGCCGCGTTCCGCGGCTCGGTCCCGATCGTCACGTAGAAGGGCTTGGTTCCCGGGATGACCCGGCGGTTCTCGTCGACCTGATCGCCGCGGTAGTACCCGGGCACGCGGTCGACGCGCTCGCACAGCTCCAGATACGGCACGTCGTGCGCGGTGTAGAGCGGCGCGCCGCCGTTACGCTTGTCATGGACGATGCGCGGTGCGCCACGAGTACCCGGGTTCGGGAAGTACCGCCACCGGATCTCGGTGCAGCTCGCGTGCGGCTCGTTCGGCTCGCCGTCCTGGTCGAAGTGGATGTCAGACATGACGAGCCTCCCGGGGCTGCACGTGCCTGGCGATCGCGGCGTCCATACTTCTATCCGCCGGTGAACGATCGAAGTCCGACAGGTCGATCGCGCGACCCAGGTCGATTTCGATCTCGATCGCGGTGCCCATACTCCTATCCGCCGGTGAACGATCGAAGTCCGACAGGTCGATCGTGTCGCGCGCATCCACCTCGGGCGCGGGCTCGCACGAGCTTCCTAGTGATCGACGCGACGCGATCGACAACGATGCGCTCGCGTATCAGCGTGCGCAGAATAATCGCGGCATTTTCTCGAGACTCATTCTTTCCTCATCGCGGTCGAGCACTTGCACCGCCCTATTTCTCGACGCGGAAGGCTCCGTCCGTGTGCGTCTCGGAATGTCAGACCGCCGCAGTAGAAGTTCTTCCCGGTGCTAGCCGGGAAGAAAGGTGTCGACATGTCCCACCGTCCGCCTGTGCCCCCGCCTCCCGAGTTGGTTGAGCGCATCAAGCGAGAGGTTGCCGAAGCCGGCTTCTTCCGTGACCTCTTGATCTGGGCCGAGCGCCAGGTCGGCAAGCTCCTTGCGATCGAGGGACGGATCGATCCCGACAAGGCAACCGCGCTGGTCAACGACGCGATCGTCGACACGTGCGACGGTGTGCGCCGCTGGGATCCGGACGCTCGTACGCTGCGCCGCCACTTGGAGCAGACCATCAACTCGCGCATGTGGCACGAGTGCGATCGAGCGCGGCGGCGCCGTCACATCACGCTCGACACCGTGAGCGTGGACGACTCGCGGGACGAGGCGCCATCGATCGACATCGAGATGTCTCTGCGTCGTGAGGATCCGCGCACGCGACCCGATGGACTCTTCGCGCAGCACGAGGTGCGCGCCAAGATCATCCACGAACTGCGCATGGGCGCGGCCGATGACTCGGGGGTCCTCGCGCTCATCGCCTCACATGAGGCTGGCTGTCACCGCGAGGGAGAAGCGTGCGAACGTCTCGGCCTGACCCTGCACCGACACCGCAACGTGGTTCGCCGGCTCAGGACACTCCAAGGCCGCGTGCCTGCCGAGTTGCGCGAAGACATGCGCGACATGCTCATCCGCGACGGCGGCCCGGCGATCGCGACGGTTGCGCGGCACCGTGGCCGACCGATCGAAATCGTTGCGGACGAGCCTGCAGCCAACGACTCGATGGACCAACTCGCCCTCAACGTTTCGACGGAAAGCGGCGTCCACGAGTTGGACTCGGACGACTGCGCCGCGTAGGTGAGCGCTCGTAGGGCCGCGGTCGGTCCACCGCCTTTGGTACCCTCGAACCATGGCGGTGCATCAGATCGAGTTGCATTGCGAAGCGTGCTCGCGAAAGACGTTGCACCGTTTCGAGTATCCCTCCGAGGACTACGCGAACACCGCGATGTGCGAGGTCTGCGAGACGTTTCGGGAGATCGCGGTCGAGGTGCGGCACCAGCGAACGGACGACGAGGAGCGCGAACGACTCG
>JAIOII010001053.1 GCA_019912685.1 Kofleriaceae bacterium | reverse complement strand
GCCGCCAGGCTTCGACGACGGCTCGTCCTTCCGCTTCGCTCCAGTACTTCGAGGATGTTGGCAGTACACGCATCCCGCGAGCCTCGCGTCTCGCCGACCAGGCTCAAGCCCTCAACCCGGTGCGGTCCACCGGACGCTCACGAGCGCACGACAAAGGGTACGACTCCAGGGCGGGTGGCGGACCCGTTCCCGGAGCGAATCGTGGCGATGACGACGTGAGCGCTCGCCCGATGCATCGATAGACTCTCAAGGGATCGGACCTACCGAAGAACGGACCTCACGCCGTTGCACCCGCGCGGAACGCATGGCCCATGGATGGCCATGCCCCAGGGCAACTCCCTCGCTCCACCGGTCGCCGCCGTATATGCCCGCTTCTCCTCTGACCGTCAGCGCGACACCAGCATCGAGGATCAGGTTCGTCGCTGTCGCGAGCACATCGATCGCGAACATATCGCTCCTGCCGATGCGGTTGCGGTGTTCACCGACTTCGCCTTCTCAGGTGCCTCACTTGATCGACCCGGCTTCGAGCAGCTGATGCGACAGGTGGACGAAGGACGCATCTCGGCGATCGTGACGGAGGACGTGTCGCGCATCTCCCGCGACTTCGCGGACGCGGCGATCATCTTCCGCCGGCTCCAGTTCGCCAAGGTTCCGCTCATCAGCATCGCCGACGGCATCAACACGAGCAGCCGTCACGCCAAACTGTCGTTTGCCCTGAAGAGCTTGGTCGCCGATATCTATCTCGACGACCTGCGCGACAAGACACTGCGCGGCCTCGAGGGCCGCGCGCGTGCCGGCTACGCGACGGGGATGGTGCCGTACGGCTACCGGACGCGGCTTGAGAAGGACGGACGCGGCAACCTGCGCGGAAGTCGCATCGAGATCGTCCAGCGCGAGGCGGAGATCGTCCGGCGCATCTTCCGCGAGCACCTCGACGGGCGATCCCTCGCCTCGATCGCGCGACGCTTGAACGCTGATGGCATCCCCTCTCCGCGGGCTGGCTCCAAACACCGCCGGTTCGGCTGGGGCGCCGGGACCATCCGCGCCATGCTCTACAACGAGCGCTACGCGGGTGTCTGGCGTTTCAAGCAACGCGAGTGGGTGCGGGTGCCCGGCTCACGCAAGCGGCTACCGCGCCCCCGAGCCAACAGCGACGTGCTCACGCTCGAGCGTCCTGACCTCCGTATCATCGACGCGGAGACGTGGCACGCGGTGCAGGTCAGCCTCCGCGCCATCCATCGGCGGTACACGGCACGGGGAGCACGCACGCCGGGAGCGCGGAACCGATCGGCGTACCTCCTCTCGGGTATCCTCCGGTGCGGAGCCTGTGGCGCCCCGATGGTCGTCAACGGCTCGACGAACGTCTACTACGTCTGCGGTGCCCTCCGATCGAAGGGAACGTGTCCGGTGAGGTTGGCCGTACGAGAGGATGCAACTCGGACGGCGCTCGTTCGGCTCCTTCTGGAGGTGCTGCGCAGCTCTTCGTTCCGGGCGCGTCGCGAGCAGCTGCTTGCCATCGCGGATGGGCGGTCCGCGCACCTGCAGGAGGATCTCGCGCGACGGCAAGACCGCCTTGCCGACACGGAGGCCAGCATGGGCGCATTGATTGCCGAGCTGGGCCGCGCGCCCTCCGACCGGATCGCGGACGCCGTGCGCCAACTCGAGGCCGAGGTGGCGTCGCACGAGGCGGCCATCGCGCGGCTGAAGCGAGCCGACGGGCAACCCGCGGTAGTGGCGCCCCAGGAGCTCCGGTCGTGGTTGCGTCACCTCGGAGCCCGCGGCTCGGACGTCGCGCGCGATCGTATCCGCCTGGCCGCGTGGCTCCGTGACGCAACGCTTCACGTACACGCCTCCGCCGATGGCGCCCGGCTGCGCGGCAGTCTTCGGCTCGACGCCATGCTTCTGCTCGACCACGACTCCCGCGCGGAGACGGAGGAGATCGCCATCGACCTTGCGCTCGTCGTCGTAGGACGCCGTTCTGGCCTGCCGGCGACGACAGCCCGGTGATGGCCGTTTCTTCCTGAAACGGAGCGGCTTCAGCCAAGAGGCACCGAGCGTCGCTCGGAGCGGACGACTTGTCGCGCACATCCGGGACCCCCGCTCGAGATGTCGCTCGAGCGAAAAATACCCAGATCTCCGCCACGCTGTCGCGGAAATCTCGGTGCCTGAGCGCGGGGGTGCCGCACAGGACGAAGTGCCGCACGCCCCGTCTCGCGCCTGCCATGACGCGCGCCGGGCGTCATCCCGGCGTCGCTGATCCGTCACGAAGTGCCCGCGCGCGGCTGGTGTCGGTTGTCCCCGGGAAATGGCCGCTTTCCTTCCTCAAAGCGGACATGAGATCGACGACGAGTAGGCGCGCACCTGTGCGCGCCGTTGGCAGGTGAGCGTCCGGTGGACCGCACCGGGGGTGCGGTCTTGATGGCGGCCGGTTCCTGTGGCAGCCGCGGCGCTCAGGTCGCGGCGGCCTGAGCGGCGGCGCGTGCGGCCGCCCAGCGCGACGGAAGAAGCTGCGGCAGATCGAGGAGCCGGATCTTGCGGGTCAAGCGCGGCAGCACGTCGCTGAGATACGCGAGCGGGTCGACGCCAGCGAGGCGACAGGAGCCAAGGATCGAGTACGCGATCGCGGCGCGCTCGGCGCCACCGTCGGATCCCGCGAACAGGTAGTTCTTCCGCGTCATCGCGGTGCGGACGTGGAGTCGCTCGACGAGGCCGTTGTCCATCGGCACGTAGCCGTACTCGAGGAAGCGACCGAGCGCGACCTGATGGTTGGTGAAGTACCGCAGCGCGACGCCCATCTTCGACGAGGGCGTTTCGTGCTTCTTGTGCACGGTGCACCACGCGACCAGCTCGTCCCAGACTGGCTTGCTGCGTTCCCGTCGCTGTGTGAGCACCTCGTCGGGGTCGAGCCCGCGCTCGCGGAGGTCGCGCTCGATCTCGTAGAGCTTCTTGTATGCCGCGATCGGCAGCGCCGCGCGCTTGTCGCCCGCGTCGAGTGCCTTCACGAAGTAGCGGCGCGCGTGCATGTTGCACCCGCACTCGATCAGCTTCTCTCGCGCGAAGCTCGCATCGAAGAGGCCTGACGCGTCGGCCACCGTCGGCCCCTCGCGCAGATCGAGCATGTCCTGCGGACCGAGCTCGCCGGGTAGCTGGCCCGTCGCCTTGCCGGTCGACATGTACAGGTACGCGGCGATCACCTCGTCGGCGTTCGCTCCGACGTAGCCCCAGAGCGCGCCCATCTTCTTGTTGCCCGGCGTGTTGCCGTCGAGCACCGTCAGGCCGGTGCCGTCGAGATGCATCACGCGGGCGGCGATGACCTCGGCGAGCATCGCGCGCCAGACCGGCCGCAAGAGATCGGTGCTCCACTTGATCTGATCGGCGAGCGTCGACACGGCGATGTCGAGCCCGAGCCGGGCGAGCCGTTCGCGCTGCCGGTGCAGCGGCAGGCCGTCGACGTACTTCTCGACGAGCAGCGTCGCCGCAAGCACCAGTCCGATCTTGCCGCTCGCCACCACCTTGTCGCCGGTGGGCGCGCGCACGACCTCCGCCTCGCACACGTCGCACCCGAGCTTCTCGCGGAGATCGCAGCGCACGATCACCTCGGCAGGGACGAGCTCGATCACTTCGGTGATGTCGTGGCCGATGCACGTGCGCGCGGCACCGCAAACGGGACATGCACGTTGTTCGGCCGGCACCCGGAGCGGATTGTCGACGCGTCGCAGGTGAGTCGGCGCCTTCGCGCGATTCGCTGGCTGCCGCGGAGGGCGCGTCGTGAGCTTGCCGAGATCGTCGTCCTGCTTGTCATCGACGCCGGACGCGATGCGCAGCTTCGCATCGGCTTCATCGAGCTCGTCAGGTCCATCGCCCTCGTACTCGTCGGCCTCGGGCTCGCCCTCGCCGCGCTGGAGCGCGTCGAGGAAGAGCACGAGCTGGGCACGGCCGACCTTCTCGCTCTTCTTGAACCTTGCCGCGATCCGCGCGAGCCGCAGCGACATATCCGCGTTCTCGGCGACCAGCTTGCCGACGATCTCGAGCACCGCCTCGCTGTCGTTCTCGGCGAGCAACGCGCGCACGACGTCGAGCACGGACCCCCGCAGCTCACGCGTCGGCGCTGCCGCGGAAGCATCTGGCGTCGAGGCCGCGTCCTGGTCCACGTCCCGCATCTTGATCGTTCGACGATCGCATGCAAGAGGTGAGGCACGCGACGGGAGTGGATGTCATCGATCGTCAGTGCGCTGTCGAGCGGACGCGCGGCGGCGGTTCCCAGCGCGGCTTCGACTTCGCGCGCGAGACATCGATCCCTTCGAGCAGCATCGCGAGCTCGTGCACGTCGATCGCGACGCTGGTCGCGCCGACGGCCACGCGCGACGGGAACGTGAAGGTCCCGCGCTCGAGCCGTT
>JAIOII010001052.1 GCA_019912685.1 Kofleriaceae bacterium | reverse complement strand
CCCTCCGGCGGCATCGCGGGAGGCAGCGGTGCCGCCCCGGGCGGTGGCGGATCGGCCGCCGTCGACCTGACGCCCGGGCAGCTCTCGAAGGACGAGATCCGCACGAGCGTGCGCGAGGTCCTCCCGCTCCTCGTCGACTGCTACACGCTGATGCTCGACAAGCACCCGACGATCGGCGGCCGGGTGCTCGCGAAGCTCGTCGTCGAGGCGGAGCCGGACCTGGGAACGATCGTCACCATGCAGGACGACTCCGAGGTCGACATGAACGCCGCGACTGACGCCCCCGCCGCGATGCGATCCGACCTCGCCGACTTCCATCAGTGCCTCGGCGCGACGCTCGAGACCATCGTGCTGCCGCCCCTCGGCGACAAGGACGGCGGGCGCGTCGAGATCACGTACCCCTTCGTGTTCGCGCCGAGCGAGGAGGACGCCGAGAAGTACGAGAAGCCGGCTCCGCCGCCAGCCCCGAGGCAGAAGCGCGCGCCCCCGCCGGACGCGCCGGCGACGTCGGGCAAGACCGCCGACGAGCTCCTCGCGGACTCCGAGAGCAAGGCGCGGCTCGGGCAGTGGCCGCCCGCGCTCGCGCTCGCGGAGCAGGCGATGCGAGCCGGCGACGCGTCGACGAAGACCAGGGCCCGTGCGGCGATGGTCGCGTCGCTCGCCGCCTGCAACCTGAAGGACGCGCGCAAGGCGCGGCGCTACTACCCGCAGGCGACGCCCTCGGCGCGCACCCTCATCCGCGTCCGCTGCGACTCCAACGGCGTCTCGCTCCCGCTCCCCGACGAGGGCGAGCTGAAGAACCCGTTCCAGTGACGCGCGCGCGTCAGCCCGACGTGCCGGCGACGGTCATGTGCGAGACGCGGAACGTCGCGCACGCGGTCGAGCTGCGCATGTCGAGATCCTCGGCGACGCGGTCGATGCGCTTGAGCAGGTCGTCGAAGTTGCACGACACCGTGATCTCGCTGACCGGGAACGTCAGCTCGCCGTCCTCGATCCAGAAGCCCTGCGCGCCGCGCGAGAAGTCGCCGGTCACCGGGTTGAAGCCGAAGCCCATCATCGACGTGACGTAGAGGCCGCGGCCCGTGTCCTTCAGGAGCTCGGCGCGCGTGCCGGTACCGGGCGACAGGATGAGGTTCGACGTGGTCGGGCCCGGGTTGCCGCCGACGCCCCGGCCCGCCGAGCCGGTCGACTTGCGGCCGAGCTTGCGCGCGCTGTAGACGTCGCAGAGCACGGTCTCGAGCACGCCGTCGCGCACCAGCATGTTCTTGCGCGTCGGCAGGCCGTCGCCGTCGAACGGGCGCGAACCCGGCGCGCGCGGGATGAGCGGATCGTCGACGATCGTGACCAGCTTCGACGCGACCTGGGTGCCCTCGCGGTCGAGCATGTAGGTCGACTTGCGCCAGAACGCCGAGCCGTTCGCCACCGAGAACACGGTGCCGACGATCGAGCGCCCGACCTCCGGGTCGAACACGATCGGGCACTCCTGCGTCGCGATCTTCTTCGAGCCGAGCGTCGCGACCGTGCGACGCGCGGCCTCCTTGCCGATCGCCTCGGGATCCTCGAGCCGCTCGAGGAAGCGATCGGCCGTCCACCAGTACCCGTTGCGCTTCTTCGGGTTGGCCGGATCGGTCGGGTCGTCGCACAGCGGCTCGACGTAGAACGACGCGTAGCTGCCGCGGTACCCGCCGGCGAACCCGCCCGACGTCGCGAACGCCGTCGCGCCGACGGTGCGCGACCACGTCGCGCCCTCGGAGTTGGTGACGCGCCTGTCGAAGCCGAGCGCCGCCTTCTCGCCGGCGATGCACTGCTTCATGGCCCAGGCCGCGTCGACGCGCGCGACCGCCTCGTCGTAGAGATCGAGCTCGGGCAGCTCGCGCGCCAGCTCGTCGGGGTCCGGCAGGCGGCCGTGCTCGTCGGGCTCGGCCAGCGCCGCCAGCGCCACCGACTCCGCGACGAAGCTCTCGAGCGAGCGGCTGCGCAGGTCGGACGTGTACGTGACCGCGCGCCGGCCGTGCTTGAACACGCGCAGGCCGACGGCGCGGCTGCCCGCCTCCTGCACCAGCTCGGGCTGGCCCATGCGGATCTTGACGGTGAGCTCGCTGCCGTCGCGCACGAGCACCTCGGCGGCGTCGGCGCCGGCCTGCTCGCACATGCGGACGACGTTCTTGGCGACGTCGACGAGCTCGGCGACGATGGAATCGGAAACGCTGGCGCTCACGCTTGCGTGCCTCCCACGGTGATGCTGGCGATGCGCACCGACGGCGTCCCCACGCCGACCGGCACCGACTGGCCGTCCTTGCCGCACGTCCAGATGCCGTCCGACAGCTGGTAGTCGTTGCCGAGCATGTCGACCTTGCGCAGGACCTCGGGCCCGTTGCCGATGAGGTTCACGCCCTTGAGCGGCGCGGTCAGCTTGCCGTCCTCGATGAGGTAGCTCTCGGTCAGGCTGAACACGAAGTCGCCGTTCGAGATGTTGACCTGGCCGCCGCTGAAGCGCTTGGCGTAGATGCCGCGCTTCACCGACGCGATGATCTCGTCGTGCGAGTGCGGCCCGGCGAGGAGCAGCGTGTTGGTCATGCGCGGCAGTGGCATCGAGCGGAACGACTCGCGCCGCCCGTTGCCCGACGGCGCGATGCCGTAGTGCTTCGCCGACAGCCGGTCGTGCATGTAGCCGACGAGGATGCCGTTCTCGATGAGCACGTTGCGACGGCCGGGGTTGCCCTCGTCGTCGACGTTGATCGAGCCGCGCGAGCTGCCGATCGTGCCGTCGTCGACGACGGTGCACAAGGGCGACGCGACCTGCTTGCCGATCTGGCCCGAGTAGTTCGACGTCTCCTTGCGGTTGAAGTCGGCCTCGAGGCCGTGGCCGACCGCCTCGTGGAGGAGGATGCCGGAGTCGCCCGGGCCGAGCACGACGGGGAGCTCGCCGGCCGGGGCCTCGCGCGCGTCGAGCATGGCGAGCGCGATGCGCGCCGCCTCGCGCCCGTGCGCCGCGGCGTCCCGCTCGGCCTGCGCGAAGTAGTCGAGGCCGTAGCGACCGCCGCCGCCCGAAGAGCCCGACTGCCGCTTGCCGCCCTGCTCGGCGACCGCCGACACGCCGAAGCGCATGAGCGGCAGGACGTCGCGCGCCATCTTCCCGTCGGACGTGAAGACGAGGATCTCCTTGATCTGCTCGACGAACGACGCCTCGACCTTCACGATGCGCGGGTCGTACGCGCGCGCGGCGCGATCGGCGGCGCGCAGGAGCTCGAGCTTGTCGGTGGGCGGCGCGAGCAAGGACGGGCGCGCCACCGGGTAGAAGTCGGGGAGCGCAACCGGACTCGCGGCGATCGGCTGCGCGGCGCCGCCGCCCGTGGCGATCTGGCCCGCGATGCGCGCGGCGTGCGCCATCTTCTCCCAGCCGAGATCCTCGGTGTACGCGTAGCCCGTGGCGTCGCCCTTGGTGACGCGCACGCCGAGGCCGAGCGTGACGCCGCGGCCCACCGTCTTCACCTGCTCCTCCTGGAGCGCGTAGTCGGCGGTGACGCGGAACTCGAAGTAGAGATCGGCGGAGTCGCCACCCGACTCCAGCGCGATCGAGATGAGACGCTGAGCGAGCGTCGCGTCGATGGCGGCCTCGCCGCCTGGCGCGAACGGCGCCGTCAGCTCCGGCGGAACGGTCGTCGGCATTGGACGCACTATACGCGGGATCGGATGCCTCGCAGGCCAACCTGACCAATCGATGAGGTCGGTCATCGGTCGTGGTCGCGAGGCGCGAGAGAGACACATGGGCCGCGGGTGCAACAGAAATCTGACGCGCGGATCACGGCGATGGACACGCGCCGCACGCGTTACCGATGACTTGCGCATGGGCACGCGAGTTGAACTACGGACCGGCATGTCGTCCCGCGCGGTCCTCCTCCCCGACCAGCCCCCGCAGCTCACCAGCGACTCCACCTACCAGCCGGTCCGCTCGATCACGTCCTGGGCGCGCGCCGGGCGCGACACGATCGTCCGCCTCGTCAACGGCGTCGTCGTCGAGCGCGAGATCCGTCCCCGTTCGTCCTGAGCGGACCCGTCAGTTGATGATCGCGCCGCCGCAGGGCGCGGTCGCCGTCGCCGCCGGCGGCACGCCGACGTAGTAGCCGCTGGGCATCTGCCGCTCTCCCTCGCCCGACATCGGTAGCCACCAGACGCCGCCCTCGACCCAGGTCGGATCGTGCTCGACCTCGACCCAGTGCCGCACGTCGGCGACGGTGATCGGCGGCCGGAGCGACGCGAGGTGGGGATCCTCGCGCAGGCAGCGCTCGAGGCCGGCCCACGCGTCCGCGGACGGCATCGGGGGCGGCGGCGGTGGCGGCGCGGGCTCGTAGGCGTAGTGATGCTCGATCACCGTGGGCCCCGGCGGTGGCGCCGGGCAGCGGCGGTCGCCGGCGCGCCAGAGGATGGCGCCAACGACGAGCCCGACGGCGAGCGGAAGGAGGATGGCGAGGCGGCGGCGCGTGACCGCGCGCACGGGGAGAGGGACGTGCCCGGACGTCATGGGGCGTCAAACGCGCCGCCCGGCCGGGCGATCTGAGGCCTTACACGGTCACTGCTGGAAGCAGTAGATGCGCGCCTGGTAGTCGCAGCGGAAGCCGGCGGCCCGGATGGTCCATTCGCGCCCCGAGTACGTCGAGTCGCCGCCCGAGAAGGTGTTGAGGTTGCCGCCGCCGGCGTCGAAGATGCGCGTCGTCCAGTTGAGGCACTGATCGTCGTTCGCGTACGCGGAGCCGTCGGGGTTGGTGCCGGTGTACGTCTGGAAGCAGGTCGGCGAGCCGTGGCAGTTCGAGATCCCCGTGTTGGGCAGGAGGTTGCCGGCCTCGGTGCGATCGATGCCGTGGGCGATCGTGCCGTCGGTGAGATCCGCCCAGTTGGCGGCGATCATCGTGCCGTCGACCATGACGTAGGGATCCGTCGACTGCGTGAAGCGCGCGTTGACCGGGCTCGCCGTCGTGCTCACCCACGCGCGATACGTGCCCGACAGCCCGGCAGCCGTGGCCATGTTCTGGCATGCCGTGTCGGCCTGGGTCGTTCCGCCGAAGTCGGGGAAGAACGTCGCGCTCGAGATGAACACCCGCTTGACCGGGGCCGCGTCGATCGGTGCGTCCACCGGTGGCGCATCGATCGGCAGCGGCGCGTCGATCGAGGTCGAGGCGTCGGGGTCGACGCTGGGCGGCGCGTCCACCTCGATGGATTCCACCTTGCCGCACGCCGAGGCGAGGGCGAGCGAGAGCACTACGGATGCGTTCAGGCTATGCCGCATGCCTCGGAGCGTAACGGAACGCGCGCGAGCGAGCGAGGGCCTATTTGCCCGTGTTCTCGCGGCCCGTGACGCCGCGCAAGGCGGCCTCCGCGGCCTTGGCGGCCTCGCGGATCTCTTCCTCGCCACCGCCGAGCCAGAGCCGGCCGAAGGCGCCGAACGAGATCATCTCGAGCAGCGCGATCGGCGACGCCTTCTCCGCCTCGTTGGCGGCGAGCGCGGCGTAGGCGGCCGGATGGACCTCGAGGATGTAAAGCGTCTGCCCGGCGAGGATCACGTCGCCGTGGCGCATGCGGTTGATGAGCTGGCTCTGGTGGCCGTCGATGCCGGTGATGATCTGCGAGGAGATGATGCGCGGCCTCAGCCGATCCTCGCGGCGCGCGTCCATGCGCGACACGATCGCGTCGACCGCGGCCTCGACCTGGCCCTTGTCGCGGTCGTGGAGCTCGAGCATCCCGTAGGCGCGCTCGACGATCTGCATGCCGGGGCGGCAGCGCGTGGTCTTGAGCGCGGCGTCGGTGAGCTGGTTGATCGCGATGCCGGGCGCGATCTCGATGAAGGCGGCGGCCTCGTACTCGAGCGGCATGAACCCGGCGCACACCGTCTGGATGAACGCCGTGAGCTGTGGCTGTAGCGAGTCGAGGACCGTGAGCGCGCGCAGCTCCATCAGCGCCGCACGCTACCACGACCCCGCCGCGCGTTGCCCTTGCCCC
>JAIOII010001051.1 GCA_019912685.1 Kofleriaceae bacterium | reverse complement strand
GGCGCTCACCGCGCGCATCGAGGCGGGGCAGGAGCGGTTCGAGGCGCGCTTCGGGCGCGGCATCGACGGCGCGTGGCGCGCGGATCCGCGCGACCTCGCGAAGCCGGGCGTGGCGGAGATCTCCGTCGACGTCGCCGCGATCGACACCGGCATCGCGCTGCGCACCCAGCACGCGCGCGACGAGTACCTGCACGCGGGGCGCTTCCCGCGCGTCACGCTGCGCACCGGCGAGCTGGTGGCGACGCGCCAGGACGGGCCGCGCCAGGTCGCGTTCCGCGCGAAGGGCACGCTCCTCTTCATGGGCGAGGAGCATGCCGTCGAGATCACCGGCAACCTGCGCGCGACCGACGCGGCGGCGCGCGCGCGCCTCGGGCTCCCCGCCGATCGCGCGTCGCTGCTCGTCGACGCCGACTTCACGATCACCGTCAGCGGGACCGCGCTCCGCGCCGACCGCGACTCCTTCGACTCCGATCGCATCCCCGTCCACGTCTCGCTCGTCCTTCTATGGAGTACCTGATGAAGCTGCACACCTCCCTCCTCGTCGTCCTCGGCGTCGCCCTCGGGCTCGCCGCCTCCGGCTGCAAGCAGTCGGACTCCGCCGCCAGCGCCGGGGCGGGCTCGGCGTCCGCGTCGGGCGCCGCCACGGCGTCGGCGAAGACGCCCGATCCGTTGCCGCCGGCCCCGCAGGCGAGCGCCGACTACCTGAAGGTGACCGCCGACCACACCGACCCTTCCAAGGGGCCGGTCGAGATCGCGTTCGCGAGCTGGAAGGTGGTGAACGCCACGTTCGATCCCTCGAACCTCGAGGGCGGCACCGCCGAGCTCGAGGTCGATCCGGCCTCGCTGTCGTCGGGCATCGCCAAGCGCGACGCGCACCTCAAGAACCCGGATTACCTCGACGTCACCGCGTTCCCCACGGCGACGGTCAAGATCGCCAACGTCAAGAAGACGGGCGAGAAGAGCTACACCGCCGACGCGACCGTGAGCATCCACGGCATCGAGCAGACGTGGTCACTGCCGTTCGAGGTCGTGAGCGCGACCGCGGATTCCGTCCAGGTGAGGTTCTCGCAGCCGTTCTCCCGGCTCGATTTCGGCATCGGCAAGTCCGAGGCCGAGGACGCGTCGAAGGCGCAGGTGACCCTCCAGGGCCAGCTCACCATCAAGCGGACCTGAGCTGCTACACTGCGAGGTGTCGTGAACGACACCAACCTCGCGCCGGGGCTGCTCATCGCGATGCCCCAGCTCCTCGATCCCAACTTCACCCGCGCGGTGGTGTTGATGATCGAGCACAACGAGCAGGGGTCGTTCGGCCTGGTGATCAACCAGCCGAGCCCGATCAAGGCGACGGAGCTGCTCTCGAGCCTCGAGATGTCGTGGCGCGGCGGCAAGGACGAGGTCGTGTGGTCGGGTGGGCCCGTGAGCCCGACGACGGGCTGGGTGTTGCACGAGCCGGTGCCCGGCATGACTGGCCCCGGCACGACGACGGTCGCGCCCGGCGTCGCGCTCTCGACGTCGCCCGAGCGCCTGCGCGCGCTCGCGAGCCAGCCACCGGATCGCATCCGCCTCCTGCTCGGCTACTCGGGCTGGGGCGCGGGCCAGCTCGCTGGCGAGATGGCGCGCGGCTCGTGGCTCCACGCCGACATCGACGCCGCGCTCATCTTCGATCTCGACGCCGAGGACATGTGGACCGAGGCGGTGAAGTCGCTCGGCATCACGAACCCGGAGTCGGTCGTGCAGGGCCGCGGCATCCACTGAGCGGGCCTCGGGCCTCGGGCGTCAGGCGCGTCGGCGCCCGAGGCCTGATGATTCGACATATCAGTCGCCGCCGCGAGCGCGACCCGCGCCGACCCGCGCCGACCCGCGCGACATCGGTGAGCCGAGGCGGCGACTGATATGTCGAATCATCAGGCCTCGGGCGCCGACGCGCCTGACGCCCGAGGCCCGAGGCCCGCTCAGTGGATGCCGCGGCCCTGC
>JAIOII010001050.1 GCA_019912685.1 Kofleriaceae bacterium | reverse complement strand
GCCGCGCGCAGCTCGACCGCCATCTCGGCGGCGGTCGGTCGATCGGCGGGCTGCTTGGCGAGCGCCCGGAGGACGAGCGCCTCGAGCGCGGGCGGCGTGTCGGGCTCGAACCCGCGCAAGGGCGGCGGCGCGTGGAAGCCGTGCATCGTCGCCAGCGCGATCGGATCATCGTTGCCGCTCGACTTCGACATCGTCGCGAACGGGACGTCGCCGGCGATCATCTGGTGGAGCAGCACGCCCACGGCGTACACGTCGGAGCGCCCGTCGTAGCCGCCGGCGCCGAAGCGCTCGGGGGCCATGTACACCGGCGTGCCGACGATCCAGCCCTCGACGGTGATGCGCTGCTCGAGCACGCTCGCGCCGACGAGCTTGGCGATGCCGAAGTCGAGCACCTTGGGCTGCTCGCCGGTCGGGCCGCGGTGGAGGTAGATGTTTCCCGGCTTGATGTCGCGGTGGACGATGCCGGCCTCGTGCGCGGCGGCGAGCGCCTCGCACACCGGGGCCATGATCTCGGCGCAGCGCGCGAACGACACCCAGCCGCGATCGAGCTCGTCGGCGAGGGAGTGGCCCTCGAGGAGCTCCATCACGAGGTACGCGACGCCGTGGTCGGTGATGCCCGAGTCGAGGACCGCGAGCGCGTTCGGGTGCTGCACCCGGCACGCGTTGATGCCCTCGCGGCGGAAGCGCGCGACCGACTCGCCGTCGAGGTGCGGCGCGTGCAGCACCTTGACCGCGACGGAGCGCTGCAGGTCGCGGTGGAGCGCGCGGTAGACCGCGCCGAACCCGCCCTCGCCGATCTTGCTCTCGACCGCGTACTTGCCGTCGAGCACGGTGCCGGGGCCGACCGGGCCGGCGCTCCTGCGCCGCGCGCGCGTGCTGCGCAGCTGGGCGACGACGCGGGCGTGCAGGATCGGCAGGTCGATCGGCTTGGTCACGTAGTCATTGGCGCCGAGGTCGAGCGCCTCGATCACGTTCTCGCTGCGCGTGCGCGCGGTCGCCATGATCACCGGCAGGTCGGCGGCGCCGGCGGCCTTGCGCAGCTCGCGCAGGACGTCGATGCCCGACATCTCCGGCATCGTGATGTCGAGGATGACGAGGTCGACGCTCTTCTCGGCGACGATGCGCAGCGCCTCGGCGCCGCCGCTCGCGGTGAGCACCACGAAGCCGCGCTTCTTGAGCCAGCGCGAGAGCAGGTCGCGGTTGTCGTCGACGTCGTCGACCACGAGCAGCGTGAACGCTCCCGGATCGAGGGCAGGAACGGACGACTCCGCCATGCTCGGAACCTAACGTATCACGGCACCTGGGCCGCCGGCCGGTAGTCTGCGAACGCCTTCAGGTGGTCGGGGTCGCGCGCCGGGTGCTCGAGCATCCACGGCATCACTTTCATCGGATATGCGCTTTCGAACTGGATCCACAGCGACGCGTCGGAGAGGCGTTCGGGGCGATCGGCCTCGTGGTCCGACATCGTCACGGTTTCCTCGTAGGTGCGCGCCGAGATCGCGTGCGGCGTCAGGAACGGCGTGAAGGTGAACGCGCCCGGGCGCCAGCGCGTGCCGGCGGGGCTGGCGACGACGCCGTTGAACTCGACCGCCGCGTTGCGGTGGAAGAACGGCGGCCGGAACGTGTGCTGCGAGACGTCCCACCGGCCGCGGAAGACGGCGAAGTCGAACGCGTTCCTACCGGTGCCGTCGAGCGGGCAGGTGAGCACGGTGAGGATCGACGGATCGGGGTGGTCGAAGCTGACGCTGCCGAGGCTCTGGAAGCGCGCGAGGTCGTACTTGAACGGCGCGTAGCTGCCGTGCCACGCCACGACGTCGAACGGGCTGTGCGCGGCGTCCTGCTGCCAGAGGCGCCCGCCCTGGCGCACGACGATCGTCCACGGCGCGGCCTCGTCCTCGAACGCGGCGACCGGCGCGAGGAAGTGGCGCTCGTCGGCGAGGCCGTTGGCGCCGATCGGTCCGCGCTCGGGCAGCTGGAGGTGCCCGTCGAAGACCTCGCCGACGAAGCCGCGCGCGACGCCGTCGGGCAACGCGACGCGGAAGCGGAGGCCGCGCGGCAGGATCGCGATCTCGCCGGGCGCGACGTCGAGGTGGCCGAGCTCGGTCTGCACGTGCAGCCGGCCGTGCTCGGGCACGACGAGCAGGTCGCCGTCGATGTTGCAGAAGGCGGTGCGCACCATGTCGGCGCTGGCGGCGTAGAGGTGCACGGCCGCGCCCTTGCCGAGCGACGGATCGCCGGCGCCCGCGAAGGTCGTGAGCCCGGCGAGGAAGTCGGTGGGCGCGTCGGGCAGCCGCAGCGGGCGATAGCCGAGCACCTCGGGCAGCGGCACGCCGGCGGTGAGCTCGCCGACGAAGCGGCCGTGCTCGCGCGGGCGGAACGGGCGGTCGAGGAGCTGCGGGCGCAGCCGGTACATCCAGGTGCGGCGGTTGTCCGCGCGCCGGACGGTGAAGCCGGTGCCGTTCACCTGCTCGGCGACGAGGCCGTAGGGCACCTTGCGCGGGCTGTTCTGCTCGCGCGGCAGCGCGCCGGGCCGCGCCTCCGACGCGTGCGCGTTGCCGTAGCCCGCCTGGTACGCGAGGTCGCCGTTCGCCGCGCGCTCGACGGCGCGACGGAGCGCCTCGTCGTCGGGCGGGTGGATGCCGTGGGCGTCGCCGGGGACGAGCGTCGCGC
>JAIOII010001049.1 GCA_019912685.1 Kofleriaceae bacterium | reverse complement strand
ACAAGCAGCACGTGGCCGGCCGACGCCGAAAGATCCTCTGCTTCTATGCGGGCGCCACCCTCGGCCTCGACGGGCTCTCGCACCGCGACACGATCGCGCTGGTGCGCGTCCGCCTCGCCGGCGGCGGCGTCGTGCGCGAGGTGCTCGGTCCGTCGCGGCCGCGGGTCACGCTCCCGGCATCGACGCCCTGGACGCGCGTGGTCACCGATCACGTCGGGCTCGGCTTCGATCACCTCCTCTTCGGCCTCGACCACGTGCTGTTCGTGCTCGGCCTCCTGCTCGTGGTCCGCGGCCTGCGCGCCCGCGCGATCGCGCTGACCGCGTTCACCGCCGGCCACAGCGCGACCCTGGTCCTCGCGACGCTCGGCCTCGTCGCCATCCCGGCCGCGCCGGTCGAGATCCTCATCGCGCTCTCGCTCGTGGTCGTCGCGCTGCGTGCCCTCGAACCCTCCACTCGCAACGCTCCGGCCGGCCACGCCACCTGGCTCCTCGCCGCCGGCTTCGGCGCCATCCACGGCCTGGGCTTCGCCGGCGCGCTCGCCGGCGCCGGCCTCTCCGGCGCCGAGCTCGCGCTCGCGCTGGCGGCCTTCAACCTCGGCATCGAGCTCGGCCAGCTCGCCCTCGTCCTCGGCTTCGTCGCCCTCACCGCCGCCGCCTCGCGCCTCGCCGGTCGCCTCACCCTCGCCGCATCCCCGCCGCTCCGCTCCCTCACCGCTCACGCCATCGGGGGCCTGGCGATGATGTGGTGCCTCGAGCGCACGTGGTCCGCACTCTTCTGACGCCGCTCAGGTATGATGGATCGGGGGGTGCCGTGAAGCTCGACATCGACGTTCGTCGCGATGGTGAGGTCTGGCGTGTGACCCTCGTCGGGCTGGTCGACGAGGACGCCGGGCTCGAGCGGCTCGAAGCGGTGAGCGGCAAGGTCGAGATCAACCTGCGCCGCGTCCGTCGCTTCAACTCGGTCGGCACGCGCGACTGGGTCCGCGCGATGCAGCACCTCGGCGGCAGGGCGAAGATCGACCTCGTCGAGTGCTCTCCGGCGGTCATCGGCCAGCTCAACATGATCAGCGGCTTCCTCGGGCACGGGACCGTCCGCTCCTTCATCGGTCCGATGCTCTGCGGCCGGTGCGATCACGAGATCGAGCATCTCTTCACGACCCGCGAGTGTCGCGACCACGACGGCCTGCCGCCGGTCGACTGCCCGCGGTGCGCGTCCCCGATGGCGCTGGACGAGCTGGAGGATTCGTACCTGCTCTTCCTGCGCGAGCCGACCGTGGTCGGCCGCATGTGAGCGCGCGCCTCGTCCGGGACCTGGCGCGATCAAGAATTACTCATGCGGCCCGGGAACCGCGGGGATATACGTGGAAGGACCACGGCCGCTGCGCCGATACGTTACGCTCGCGTCGATGGCTGACGATCGAGAGCTCCTGGAGCGATGGCGCGGCGGAGACCGGGACGCCGGGCAGGCGCTGTTCGAGCGTCACTTCGAGAGCATCTATGGCTTCTTCGTGAACAAGTGCGAGAGCGAGGTCGACGAGCTGGTCCAGGCGACCTTCCTGGCGTGCGTCCGGGCGCGCGAGCAGTTCCGCGGCGACTCGAGCTTCCGCACGTACCTGTTCACGATCGCGAGGCACGAGCTCTACCGGGCGCTCCGCACCCTGCGCCGCGACGGCGACCGGCTCGACTTCCTCGAGACCTCGCTGGCCGAGCTGGTGACCACGCCCGCCACCCGCCTCGGACGCAACGCCGATCACAAGCGCCTGCTCGAGGCGATGGCCACGCTGCCCGTCGAGCAGCAGCTCCTCCTCGAGCTGCACTACTGGGAAGACACCGACATCACCGCGCTGGCGACGATCTTCGAGGCGCCGGCCGTGACCGTCCGCTCGCGGCTCCACCGCGCGCGCAAGGCGCTCCGTGCGCGGCTCGAGGCCGGCCCCATGGAGCGTGCGGTCGACGAGAGCGACGAGGGGTTCGATCAGTGGGCCAGGAGCGTCGCCACGCGCGAATAGATCGGCGTCGCCACTTTTCCGGCCACACCAGGGGGGTGAGCGACTCTATCTACGTACCAGGAGCGCCCGTGCCGACAAGACCTCACCGCACCTGTCTCGTGACCTTCGCGCTCGCCGTCGCCGGCGGGTGTGTCGCGGTCGATCGTTCCCCCGACACCACCGCCGCGCCGCTGGCGGGCGGCTGTCCCAAGTGGGGCTGCGGCGACAACTCGCCGCTGATCGACGGCATCTACTTCCACGAGCTGGGCCTCTTCGGCCAGAGCAACGACGGGGGCCTGCGCATCGTCGACTTCCGCAAGGCCGGCGCCAGCTACGCGCTGCGCGTCGACGGCGACCGCCTCATGGGCGACGGCCCCGGCCTCGCCTTGATCGGCGACGATCTGGTCGGCGCCGAGATCGTCCTGACCGACGGCGTCGAGACGTACATCGTCTACGTCGAACATGTCTCGCGCACGATGTCCTTCGAGGTCGCGCCGCACACCCCGATCGAGACCTACCGGCTCGGCTACTCGGTCGGACCCGACTCGACGACGCTCCACGAGGACGTGTGCCCCGAGGACAACGTGCTCGAGGCGATGATCTTCACCGGTGATCGCTACGGCGCCGCGCAGAAGACGGTCACCGTCGGCGGCGACGCGGACCGCTGGTTCAACATCGCATGCGCCGGCTCGGCTCCTGCCAAGATGCACATCTTCCGGCACACGACGGCGGGGTCGACCGCCGCCACCGTGACCTCGCAGGCGGAGCGACAGGCGCTGCTCAAGATGTTCGCGGCCGACTACTGCGGGACCGGCGAGTCGTTCACCTTCCGCGGTCAACCGCTGACGTGGAGCAACGGGTGGTCGCCGATCGGCGCGTACGAGACGTTCGAGGCGGTCTGGGACGAGAGCGGCGCGCTCTGTCTGGACGTGCCGCGGCTCGCCGCCAAGGGGGGCCCCAACCACGACCCGAACATCGGCGAGAAGGTCAGCGACATGTGCCCCTGGCTCGAGCGCTGCGACGGGAGCGTCACCGGCTACGTCTCGTCCGCGAATCCTCCGCCTGGGCCCTGAGCTCGGCGCGGGCGCGCGCCAGCCGCCGCTCGATCGGCGGGAGCGGCTGCTGCTCGGCGATCCGCGCGAACGTGGACACCGCCCGCGTCAGCGGCGTGGTCACGAGCGATCCCGAGGCCGCGCGCCGCCTCCTCGAGCCGACCTGCGCCGCGTACGGCCGACTCCACCCGCGGCGCGGAGAGGACATCCTCGATTGCTGGTTCGAGGTCGGGCTCCTGGCGCACGACCGCGGCGACG
>JAIOII010001048.1 GCA_019912685.1 Kofleriaceae bacterium | reverse complement strand
GCCCGGGCTCGACGCGACGAGGGCCGCGGGCGGGTCCTCTGATGCCGACGCGACCGCCGACGCCGGGACGTTGCCGACCGCGAGCGTGACCCGGTACGCGATCGAACGGGAGATCGGCCGGGGAGGGCTGGGGCGCGTTCTGCGCGCCCGCGACCGGGTGCTCGATCGGACCGTCGCGGTGAAGGAGATCCTCGAAGGCGACGAGACCTCTCGGCGGCGCTTCGTCCGAGAGGCGCTCATCACCGCGCGTTTGCAGCACCCGGCGATCGTCCCGCTGTACGAGGCCGGGCGCTGGAAGGACGGCACGCCGTTCTACGCGATGCGGCTCATCAGGGGCCGTCCGTTGTCCGAGCTGCTGGAAGGCGCTCCTCAGGAGCGGCGGCTCGCGCTCCTCCCAGTGGTGCAGGCTGCGGCGGACGCCGTCGCGTACGCGCACTCCGAGCGCATCATCCACCGCGACCTGAAGCCCGGGAACGTCATGGTCGGCGACTACGGCGAGACGGTCGTGATCGACTGGGGCCTCGCCAAGGATCTGTCGATCGACGACCGGGAGGCGCTCGACGCCGGACCGTACCGTGCCGTCTCGGGCGATCGGACCGCTGTCGGCGCGGTCATGGGCACGCCGGCGTACATGGCGCCTGAACAGGCGCGCGGAGAGGCGGTCGACGAGCGCTCTGACGTGTATGCGCTCGGCGCGATGCTCTACCACCTCCTTGCCGGCGAGAACCCGCACGAGCGGGACCCGCGCGACGAGGTCCTCTCTAGGATCCGGACGGGACGCGTCGCGCCGCTCCGGGAGCGCACCGCGGAGCTGCCGGCCGACCTCGTCGCGATCGTCGAGAAGGCGATGGCCGTCGAGCCAGCCGGGCGATATGCCACGGCCAAGGAGCTCGCCGAAGATCTCCGCCGGTACCAAGCGGGGCAGCTCGTCGGCGCGCACCGCTACTCGTTCGGGCAGCTCCTTCGCCGCTGGCTGCGCCGGCACCGGCCGGCCGTTACGGTCGCGGTGCTCCTCGTGTCCGCCTTGATCGGGGTCGTCGTGGTCGCCGCGCGACGCGTGCTCGACGAGCGTCGGGTCGCCCGAGAGGAGCGAGCCGCGGCCGAGCGGCTCGTCGACCACATGTTGACTGACCTCCACGACCGCCTCGAGGCGGTCGGGCGCCTGGATGCGATGGAAGGCAGCATGTCCGCCGTCGACACCTACTACGCATCCTTCGGCGCTCGCCGCCGGGGGACGGCTGACCTCGCGCGGAGAGCGCGCGAGCTCGAGATCCTCGGCGCCGTGCGTCGCGCTGGCGGCGACTCGGATGGGGCGCTCGCGGCGTTGCGTCGGGCTGGAGACGCGCGCGACGAGCTCTCCCGAAGGGAACCTCGCAATGCCGCATTCCGGCGGGCCTCCGCGAGCGTGAAGGGACAGCTCTCGAAGCTCCTGGCCGATCGCGGCGACCTGGCAAGCGCGGAGGCCGAGGCTCGCGCGGCCGTCGCCTCGCTCACTTCAAGGGACCCAGCTACGGCGGACACGCTCACACTCGCTGCGCGCGCCACGGCCCTTCGTGACCTGGCGTCGGTGCTCCTCCGTCGCGGCTCGACCGAGGAGGCGCTCGGTTCGCTGCGCGAGGCGGTGGAGCTGCTCGAGCGTGCCGCGCCGATGACCGAGTCGCTGACCAACGCGCGGATCGAGCTCGGCGAGCTCCTCCTGGAGCGCGGAAATTCGGTCGCAGCGGAGACCGCCTTCGACGCCGCGGTCGCGGCTCGCCGAGCGGCGTCGGACGCCTCGTCCCGCGATGCCGCGCGGAGCTTCCTGGTCGCCGAGGCGACGCGATTGCGCGGCCAGGCGCGGCGTGATCGTGGACGCTTGGATGCCGCCGAGGAGGACTTCACGGAGGCCATCGCCCGCATTCGCGCGTTGCTCGCGCTCGAACCGAAGAACGAGCATTGGCGCGCGGAGCTCGTCGTCGCGCTGACCCACCTCGGGAACCTGCGCCCGGAGCGCGGCGACGCCGCTGGCGCCGTGAAGCTGTTCGAGGAGGCGGCCGCCGAACAGCAGGTGTTGCTGTCCGCCAACCCGAAGCACCACGAATGGCGACGCAACGCCGCCGTTCTTTCATGCAAGGTCGCGCACTGGCGAGGAGTGGTCGCGACCGCGACCGAAGACGATCTCGAGCGGTGCATCTCCTCGACCGAGGCGCTCGCCGCCGAGCATCCGACGGACGCGCGGCTTCGCGACGCCGTCGCGCAAGCGCACGAGGAGCACGGACTCTGGAGGCTGGGGCGCGGGGAGCCGGCGGCCGCCGAAGCGGCGATCCGCCAGGCCATCGCGATCCGCGAGCCGTCGCTCGCCGCCGGCCGAACCCCTGACGCGGCGCGGGCCCTCGCGATCAACCATCAGCAGCTCGGCGACGCGCTCGCGGCGAAAGGCGACGAGCGGGGCGCGAGGACAGAGGCCGAGCGCGCGCTCGCGCTCTTCCGCGAGCTCGCCGCCGGGCGTCCCGATCATCCGCCGTATCAGCGGGACCTCTACACGCAGCTCATGGGCCTCGGGTTCCTCGACGAGGAACGCGGCGACCTCCCTGGCGCGCTCGCGTCGTATCAGGAAGCCCTCTCCATCTCGGAGCGGCTCGCCGCTGCGTCGCAGGACTCCGTCCAGGCCATGACCGATCACGCGTACGCCCTCTATTCCGTCGCGGTGATCGAGGTCCAAGCGGCGGCGACGCGCGAGGCGGGGATCTCTCATGCCGACGAGGCGATCCGCGTCTTGGCCGCGCTCGAACGCGACGGACGTCTCGGTCGGGATCAGCTCGCGTGGCTCAAGGAGGCGCGAGACCTCCGCGCGGGCGCGGCGAGGGTCGCGCCGACGGAACGCTGAGCGGAGAGAAGCCGGCCGCACGCGCCCGCGCGGGGGCTCAGGCTGCGTCGCCGGCGCCGATCGGCGCGCTTTCGCGGCGGCGGCGCGCTCCGCGGAGAACCGCACGTCCTCGCGAACGATGCGGCCGAGCTCCGCTGCGCGAGGTCGCGCACGCGGCGATGTCCGACACCTCTGGCAGTCGCCGACGATCCCCGTCCTCCAGACTACGTCACCGTTCGGGTCAGTGCGCCGCGTAGCTGACCGAGCCGCGCGCGCTGGGGCACGCGCGAGCGGGTACGCGCGCCTGACACACCGTGCGAAATCGCTCGCACCATACGGCCATCCGTATGCGTAGCGTTCGGTTCTTCCTAACCAGTTCGATGGAATACACATTGCTTGGGATCGTGTTGTGTCCCTAATCCGCCCGAGCGTCATCGTCCTCGGAGACGTCTCGTCGGCCGCATGGATGGCGGCAGAACTGCGCACGCACGGGCTCTGGACCTGGACTGTCACGGGACCCGCCGAGCTCGCCTGGGTCACGGAGAACTTGGCCAGGCCGGCCGTGGCGGTCGCGGACCTCCGCATGCGCACGGTTCACCGGCAAACCATCGAGCAACTCCTAGCAAAGATCACGGCGGAGGGGACCCCGGCGATTGTTCTCGGCGAGCCGTCGCAGGAGGTGCGCTGGCTTCGCAGTGTCGTCACGGTGCTTGGCGCAGGCTCCATCCTCTCGGACGTGGTGGCGGCGATCCATGATCTGACCAGCGCGGCCATTCGATCGAAGGCGCATAACAACGGTGTGGCCGCAAGCTCCGATGGCGTCGTCTGACCACCACATTCGACTCGACGGCAGGCGGCATCAGGCGGCCGAAGCCGCGCGTGCTCCTTCAGACTGCGTGCGGCCACGACGAGTCGCTCTCGGCCGCTAACCTCTTGCGTTCAAGCGCGTCTGGCGCCGCTCCAACGCGCCCGCGATGAACATGGTGAGCTGACCGAAGTGGATGGGCTTGCGCACGTACCCGAACGCGCCCTGCTGCAGCGCCTCGTCCACGACGTCTTGGACGCACGCGGTCATGACCAAGACCTCGAGCGAGGGTACGGCCGCCCGTGCGCGCGTGATCAAGTCGATACCGTTCAAGCGAGGCATCCAGAGGTCGGTGAGGAGCACGTCGGGCGCGAAATCGGCGAGCTTTCCGAGCGCTTCGATG
Source organism: Kofleriaceae bacterium (assembly GCA_019912685.1). Lineage (GTDB taxonomy): Bacteria > Myxococcota_A > Polyangia > Haliangiales > Haliangiaceae > UBA2376. The sequence goes on along the minus strand of JAIOII010001048.1, from coordinate 13,738 downwards.
CCGTCGACCGCCGTCGCCACCCGGTATCCCTCGCTCGCCAGAAGCTCGGCGAGCGAGGCGCGTGAGAGCGCGTCGTCTTCCGCCACCAGAATCCGGCCTGGGCGCCCCATGAATCGACCTCCAGCATGAACTGCGCCAGGTCGATCTGGGAGCCCGCTCCCTCAAGGCGCGCAGGTACTGCGTCTGAACGCCGCCAGCACGCAGGAGGCGCGCGCGGCAGTGCCAGCGACGGATTACTCTCTCCCGATCGGTCGGTAAGGGCGGCCACTCGTCGAGCGCGTGCATCGGTCGCACACGGACGGATCGTATAACGCCGACGCCGGTCTCGCCGCGCACCGATCACCACGGACCTCGCCCACGCCCTCGCCCACAAGCGCTGCGACCGGGTCGCGGACGCGAAGGCGACACGTTGCGATCACGCACCCGTCGCGCCCGTCGCGCCCTGCGCTGGGATTCCCGTCGCGGGATTGTCGCCGTGCGACAAGAGCGCTATTGCTTACGCCGCGAGGTGGAACCGGATGATGACGCTGGCGCAGTTCATTCGCCGGGATCGGGAGAACATCGTGGCAGCGTGGCTCACGCAGGTCGAGCAGCTGCCATCGGCGGCCGACAAGCCGTATACGGTGCTTCGCGACCACGTGCCCGCGATCCTCGAACGGCTCGCGACGGTGCTGGAACGAGGCGAGGGAAGCGACCCTACCCTCAACAAGCTCGCCGCGGAGCACGCCGCACTCCGGTATCACGCTGGCTACGACCTGCGTCAGATCGTGCTGGAGTACCAGGCACTCCGCCAGGTCATCTTGAAGCTCTACCAGGCATCGGAGCCGACGGTGACGCTGCATCCGATCGCCGCCATGGACAGGTCGCTCGACGAGGCGATCGGAGATGCCGTCGATCGGTTCATGGGGGAGCGGGACAAGGTGCGCGACGTGTTCATCAGTATCCTCGGTCATGATCTGCGCACCCCACTGCAGTCGCTGACCATGGCCGTGGAAGTGTTCCGGACGGACGCCGAGGTCCCGACTCGGCTCGTCAAGACCGCATCGTCGGCAAGCAGAGCGATCGCTCGCATGGATCGCATGATCGGCGATCTGCTCGATTTCGCCCGAGGACGTCTCGGCGGCGGGATTCCGATCAACCCGGCACCTACGGATCTGCGCGAAGTTGTGGGCTCGGTCGTCGACGAGTTCGCGGCGAGCTTCTCGAACCGAGCGATCCATTGCGGAGCCGCGACGGCCAAGGGGGACTTCGTGGGCGAGTGGGACGCCGCCCGCATCGGGCAAGCCGTCTCGAACCTCGTGCGCAACGCGATCGAGCATGGCGCGGATCCTATCCGCATCGCTCTCGTCGACCACGGAGACACCGTACGCGTCGAGGTGAGCAACCAGGGGACAATCGCCGCCGACGTCCTGCCGATGCTCTTTCAGCCATTCCATCGCGGGCGGGAAGGCAACGGGCTCGGCCTCGGCCTCTTCGTCGTCGATGAGGTCGCGCGTGCGCATGGTGGGCGGATCGACGTCGACTCCTCGCCTGACCAGGGGACGCGGTTCTCCCTCGTGCTGCCGCGTGCGGAGCTGGCCCCGACACGCCCTCGTGGTGCCGCGTAGCGCGGCTGCAGGGGAGCGCTCCGCGTAGCGTCTCCTCCACGTGGCCGCTGCGGTCGCCATTGTCCTTGACGGGTCTTCCGAAGTGGTCACACGTGAGCGTGTCGGCGGCGTCGCGCGCCGGGACCCCGTTGCCTCTTTGCGGTCGTCCTGGCTCGTAGTACCTGACGGTGCGGCGCCGCCGACGCTCTGCTCGAAGCTCCGCAGTCACGATCCTATTCGCTGCGTCCGTCTGCGGGCTCGATGTGGTCGAAGGTGAGATCGAACGCGAGCTCGCCGAGTGCTGCGGCGCGCAGGTCGCCGGCATCGAGTTCGTCGAACGCATCCGCCGAAAGCGTCGACTCGGCAACGATCCCGTGCGTGCGCTGCATGCAACCGGTCTTGCACGCGGCGGCGGCGTCGGCGGCGTAGGTCGCGCGGCACTCGGCTGCCGTCGTCGCGCCGGTACACGCCTGTTCCGCCTCCGCACGGCCGTGGGCGTCGCAGTAGGTCTCGCAGTTGCTCGTCGTCGGGGCGAGCTCCGCGCGCACGACGACATGATCGATTAGGCCCACCTCGAGATCGGAGATCACGCATCCGGCGCCGGTCACCAGCTCGGTCGATGCATCGGCGAGTGAGCCCGTGCATGCGCCGTTCTCGCCGATCGCGAGCGTTCCGGCATAGCGCGCCTCGAATCGGCCCGCGGGATCGAGCAGGCAGTCGGGCGCAAGGCCGCGGATCGTCGCCGTGCCTTCGAGGCGAAGGCGCAGCTTGACGTCCTCCTGCGGCGGCGGGGTGGCCGGGTGGCGGACGGTGCCCGCATGGTCGGTGGTCGCATCGCGATACACCGCTCTGCCGGTGATGGCCGTCTCGGTAACGGTCGTGTCCGCACCATCGTCGCTGGTACACGCGACCAGCGACACGAACGCAAGGAAGCCAACACGAATCGACATGGGGCTGTCCTCCTGGTTCTTTTCGTTCGCGACATCCCATGCGCATCAGGTGCTTCGGGCGCAACGGATCGGTGCCCCTCCCCGTGGGTCGCAAGCCCGCGCGTATCACGTGTTCGGCTTCGGAGCGCGTTATCCTACGCAGCGCATCGAGCTGGCACCTCATCGATGTCGGCCTGGGCGCGCGCACGGCCACATGCGATGCATCGCACGAACTCCTCGAGGGAGACCGCGCCGCACGGGCAGTACCAGTACGGGGGCCACGGTGGCACACGGTGCAGCTCCGGGTCGCCATCGATCGTCGTCGAATAGAAGCGGGTTTCGAGGTCCTTGACGTCGGCATCGGCAGCGCTGAGGATCTCGAGCTTCGCCCACGCGTCGTCAGCCGAATGCGCGGTCGCGTCGAAGAGCGGCTCGCTCGTAACGACAAGGAGATCGAGCCGCAGGAGGTCTCCGCCGGGTTGATGCCGGTCGGGCCGGAGCGGCTCGGGGCGGTATCCGTCAGATGTGGTCAGGCCGATCGCGCGCCATGCCGGGCGAAGCGAGCGCAGCCGCCGCGCGATGCTCCGTAGCTCCGCGCTCGTCGGCCTCGCGAAAACGGCGCGCAACTCGGCGAGGCGCCGCTCGGCGCGCCGGTCGAGCACGAGGCTCGTGCGAAGCGTCGAGAGAGCATCCATGCCGAACCAGCTAAGTCGTCCTCGTCGCCACGCAACTCACCGGCAAACGCCGATGTTGCGCTCGGAGCCGTCCGGGAACGCGCAGATGAAGTGCGCGCAAGCACCTTCGGGCACGTAGGCCTCGACCAAGGCATCCAGATCGCACAGCAGCGAACAGGGCCCGTCCTCCTCGACGGTCTCGCAGGTCTCGGCCGTCAGGTGCGCCTCGGTCACGAGATCTACATGCGCGACTTCCGCGAGCCCCTCCTCCGAAAGCTCATCGGCGCAACCGGCGAGCGTGCCAACCACGAGCAGCGCGGATGCGAGAAGACCTTTCATGTTCGCTTACCTGCGCACGGCGGGCGCGCCGCGCAAGTTGACGGCGTTGCGAGGATGATTAATCGGTCGGGATCAGGAGCTTGGACCATGCGTCACCCGATTCGAACCTCCGTCGTCCTCGGCGGCGTTTTGATCGCCGCGCTCACCTGCACCCCGGGCTCGACTGCCCCCGCGCCGTCGTCGGTCGGCTTACCTCCGCCCCCACCCGCATCCCCTGGCGTGCAGCTCCCCGCTGGGGCGACCACCGCCGACGTCGCGGCGCGCGTGATGCCGAGCGTCGTGAACGTCTTCTCCGAACGGAAGGCCGACCGCCCGCGCGCGACGCCGTTCCTCTCGGACCCGTTCTTCGATCACTTCTTCGACCTGCCGCGCCGCCCGGGCTTCCGGAATCCCAACGAGCGCGAGCGAAGCCTGGGATCGGGCGTGATCGTGTCGAGCGATGGCGTCATCCTCACCAACAATCACGTGGTCGATCGAGGCGACGAGATCCGTGTCGCGCTGCACGACGGGCGCGAGCTCGACGCGAAGATCGTCGGCACCGACCCGGAGAGCGACGTGGCGGTCCTTCGCGTCGACGCCAAGAACCTGCCGGCGATCGAGGTGGCGGATTCATCGCAGATCCGCGTCGGAGATCTCGTGCTGGCCGTCGGGAATCCCTTCGGCATCGGACAGACCGTGACGATGGGCATCATCAGCGCGACCGGTCGCGCCAACATGGGCATCACCGACTACGAGGACTTCATCCAGACGGACGCGGCGATCAACCCCGGCAACTCCGGCGGCGCGCTCGTCGATATGAACGGGCGGCTGATCGGCATCAACACGGCGATCGTCTCGCGCAGCGGTGGCTATCAGGGCGTCGGGTTCGCGATCCCGAGCAACATGGCGCTCCAGGTGAAGGACGCGATCCTGGGCCACGGCAAGGTGATGCGAGGGTGGCTCGGCGTGACGATCCAGAACGTCACCGAGGACCTCGCGCACTCGATGAACCTCCAGGCACGTCGCGGCGTGCTGGTCTCCGATGTCACGCCGGGGAGCCCGGCGGCAAAGGCCGGCATCGCACGCGGCGACGTCATCCTTTCCGTGAACGGGCACGCGACGAATACCTCGGCGCAGCTCCGCAATCGTATCGCGCACGCCGGCAAGGCGGCTCGCGTGACGCTCGAGGTCGAGCGCGATCGCAAACCGCGCACCGTCGAGGTGACGCTCGGCGAGATCCCGAACGGCGGCGAGGGCGGCCCCGCGCAGAAGGTGGAGGGGGGCCTGCTTGGCGGCATCACGGTGCAGCCGCTCGATCGCGCGGCGCGCAACCGCCACGGCATCCCCGACTCGATCGAGGGGGTCCTCGTCACGAAGACCGACCCGAGCCGGGCCGACATCGGTCTCCGCGAAGGCGACGTCATCGTCGAGGTCAACCGCAAGGCGACGACCACGGTCGACGCGTTCCGCAAGGCAGCGAAGGAGAGCGACGATGGCGTGCTCCTCCTCGTCTACCGCGACGGCGCGACGGTGTTTATGTCGTTCAACCGCTGAGGAGGGCGAGGCGATGTCCGCAAACGTCGCGAGCACACCGAGTACACCGTTCCGGACGCGATGGCGGGGCGCTTGGCTCGTTCTCCTCGGCCTTGTGTTCCTCGGCGTCTGGGCCTATGGCATGGCCGCCAGGACGACGCAGACGCCGGAGGTCCCGTACACGACCGCGTATGCCTGGATTCGCGAGGGCAAGGTCAGCGAGGTCACCATCAAGGGCGACGTCGTTAGCGGCATGCTGCGAGAGCCCGAGACGCTGCGTGGGCGAGAAGGTCGCGCGTTCGTGACGCGCGCCCCTGACGACCAGAATCTCGTACCGCTCCTGCGCGACAAGGGCGTGGTCATGCGCGTCGACAGTCCGGAGCCGCCGCTCGTGCTCCAGATTCTCACCTGGCTCTTTCCCTGGATACTCATCCTCGGCGTGTGGTGGTGGCTCTCGCGACGCGCGGAGACGTTCATGGCGTCGCGCGGCCCGTTCGGGGCCTTTCTCCGCCGTGGCAAGCGGTTCGAGAACAGCCGCGCCGACGGTGTGACTTTCGACAGCGTCGCTGGCCTAGGCGGCGCGAAGCGGGACCTGCAGGAGATCGTGGAGTTCTTGCGCGAGCCCGATCGGGCGAAGCGAGTCGGTGCGCGCGTGCCGCGCGGCATCCTCTTGGTCGGCCCGCCAGGCACCGGGAAGACGCTCCTGGCCCGCGCCGTCGCCGGCGAAGCCAAGGTGCCGTTCTACACGATCTCGGCGTCCGAGTTCATGGAGATGTTCGTCGGCGTCGGCGCCGCGCGCGTTCGTGAGCTGTTCCAAGAAGCCAAGGCGAACGCGCCCGCGATCGTGTTCATCGACGAGATCGACGCCGTCGGCCGGGCTCGCGGCGCCGGGTTCGGCATCGGCCACGACGAGCGCGAGCAGACGCTCAACCAGCTCCTGGCAGAGATGGACGGCTTCGACCGAGACGAGCGTGTGATCGTTCTCGCAGCCACCAATCGCCCGGACGTGCTCGATCCGGCGCTGCTGCGTCCGGGCCGCTTCGACCGGCGCGTGCTGGTCGACCTACCCGAAAGGGGGGCGCGCCGCGCGATCCTCGGCGTCCACACCGCGGGCAAACCGCTCGCATCAGACGTCGATCTTGAACGCCTCGCCGAGCAGACCGTCGGGTTCTCCGGCGCGGATCTCGCGAACCTTGCCAACGAGGCAGCTCTCGCCGCCGTGCGACGCCGGTCGGGGCACATCACCCGCCAGGACTTCGCCGACGCGTACGACAAGATCGTCCTCGGCGATCCGCGCGAAGGCAAACTCGGTGGCGAGGAGAAGCGTCGCGTCGCCGTCCACGAGGCCGGCCATGCGCTCGTGAGCTGGATGACGCCGAACGCAGCGCCGGCGCGGCGCGTGTCGATCCTCCCACGTGGGATGGCGCTCGGCGCCACGCATCAGCTCCCAGCCGAGGAACGCCACCTGCACACGTGCGCTGAGCTCGCGGCTCGGCTGCAAGTGCTGCTAGGCGGATTCGCGGCCGAGGACCTCGTCCTCGATGACGTCTCGACGGGTGCCGAGAACGATCTGCGCGAAGCGACGCGCATCGCCACCCGGATGGTCGCGCACTACGGCATGAGCGACGTGATCGGACCGGTCTATGTCGAGCATGAAGCGCAGCACCCGTTTCTCGGTCATCGCGTAGCGACGGGCGGCGGCGCGAGCGACGCGACCGTCTTCCGCATCGAGAACGAGGTCCGCTTGCTCCTGCGCGAGATGCTAGCGAACGCGCGTGCGACGATCCGGCAGCACCGCGAGGAGCTCGAATGCCTTGTCGAGGCGCTGCTCGCCCGCGAGACGCTCGAGCATTCCGACCTTTGCGAGCTCCTAGGCGAGCCGGTGGCGGCGCGCGTGGCGGCTCCTGTCGACTCCGCGAACTGGCGTCTGCATGCCGTGTGAGCCGCCATGTTCATCCCGATCGGCGACGAGAACCCGCGCGGGCCGGTCCCGGAGTCTCGCCGAGCACCGGGCCGCTGCTGGTCCCCACGCGCTCTTCTTTAAGAGCGCGGGGACCACGGCCCTCGGCTGGTTCCCACCGTGCGGGAACGACGGGAACCAGCGCGCCAAGCACCTGCCATCACACGCGATGCAAGCCCCCGACCCGGGAACGACGGCCTCGGCGTGGACCTCGACCAGCCGCGTTCCGCGGGAACCAGCGGGGACCAGCGGTCTCCGCGGCCCGTAAGTTGCGGATCGACAACAGTTCTCGGGCCCTCGCGCGTTCAGTTCGGCGAACGCAGGGTGGCGCGGATCCGGCGGTCAGCGCGCACGAGGCGCCCGGCCCCGATCAGGGCGGCAACACGCTGGCCGATCACTTCGTTCCGCGCAGGGACGAGGTCGCGCACGAGCGTTCGCAGATCGCCCATCCTGATGCCCGCGTCGCCGCTGCGCGTGACGACCTCGACGATCACAGGATCGAGACGCGTTGCGATCACCATCATTCTCGCCTCGCGCTCGTCGCCCACCGCCTCGTGCCGCACCCAGCGCTTGCTGTCGCGCTCCCCGGTTCGCCGCGCGATCACGAACGGCTCTGGCATGCCGTCATGGTTGCCCTCGACGCGAACGAGCACCTGGTTGTCGTCCGGGCCGTCGGCAAAGAACACGGCATGACGGGCGGTGGCGCCGATGATGCTCGAGCCGCGGCTTCGAGGCAGGACGCGGCTTCGCCCGGCGGGCTCGGGGAGCCTCCCCTCGGGAGGCTTCCGCAGGTGATGGACGATCACGATGGCGGTCCGGGTCTCGAGCGCGAGCTGACGCCATGCGTTCATCACCGGCGACATGTCTCGCACCGCGTTCTCGTCGCCGGCGTGGACGGTGGAGAGCGAGTCGATGAACACCACGTCGAACCGGTCCAGGTTCGAGCGGAAGGCGGCGACGTCGTCGTCCCGGTCGAGCCGCAGGCCCGTGGTGCCGTCGACCTCGAGCCACCCGACGAGCTCGCGGTGCCGAAGCTGGTGCGCGCGCGCGAGCTGCCAGAGCCGCGCGCGTGTGGTGCGGTCGCTGTCCTCGCGGGTCAGGAGCAGGACGCGAGCGCGGCCGAAGATCTGCCGGCCGCAGAACGCCGGGAGGCCGGCGGCCAGCGACAGCGCGAGGTCCTCGACGACGAGCGTCTTGCCGATCTTCGGCTCGCCCAGGAAGAGCCCGGGCTCGTCGCGGACCACGAGGCCATCGCACCAGTAGACGTGCGAGGCGTCCATCGCCGGTTCTTCCTCACCGAGGAAGGCGAGCACGTCACCGCCCCAGCGCTTCGGTACGGTCGGCGATGATGTTGTGGGAGTCGGCATGGGCGCCTCCTGGAGCTCTCGCGTGGTCGACGTCGCGACGGGTGGATGCGATGCGGGTGGCCTCCAGCCGGCACACCACGCCGCGTTCAGATCAGCGTGCTCGCCGAGATTGATCTGCACGAGCTCTCGGTTCAGGCGAAGCCCGGCCTTTCGCGCGGCCTGCAACCCGAGACGCGCCGCCTCCCGGCCGACAGCGTCCGTGTCTGGAACCAGGAACAAGCGGCCACCCGCCGCCTTCACGCGCGGGGCCGCCGCCGCGCAGATGGGCGCCACGTTCGACGCACCGTGAGCACCGAGCACGACGGCGTGCGGCCAGGCGAGCGCGGCGGTGAGCGTGTCGATCACGCCTTCGGCGACGACGACGTCCGTTCCTGGCCCGATCTGCCCGAGGTGGCCCACGAGGGTCCCGCCGGCTGGATGGCCGGTGAGCCCGGGTGTCTTCGGCTCGTCGCCCGTGGTCCGGCGACGCGCGATGCTCTGGACGGCACCGTCCTGGTCGTGGAGCGCGCCTGCCGGATCGCCCGCCGGATCGGCAGGCCGCCATCCGAAGGGACAGAAACGTACGAGGTCTCGCGCGCGCAGCGCATCCACGTCGAGACCGCGTCCGGCGAGGTACGCGCGTCCCCTGGGGTGATCGGGGAGGAGCTCGCTCCACACGCGAGAGGCGGACTCGCGCGTGTCATCACGCGGCGTGGACTCGCCGCTGGAGTCCCTACCAGTCGCGTGTGGCTGCGTGCCGGCGAGCCGAGCGCCGAGCTCGAGGACCCGCGTGAAGTCGCGCCGCACGTCGAGGCCGGCGAGACGCGCGAGCAGGTCGAGCAGATCGCCCTTCGCTCCACACGCCTTGCACGTCCAGCCACGCTTGCCGATGCAGAATCCGGAGCCGGCGAGGTCGCGCCACGCCTTGCCGCACGATGGACATGCGCGGCCTCGCCACCAGCCGCCCGGACGGCCGCGCACCTCCAGGTTGAAGTGCTGGACCACGAGCTCGCGCGTGACCGCAGCCCGCACCTCGCCAGCGTCGAGTCGCCCGGAATACTGCACCACCCCCACTCCTTCCCGCCACAGAACAGACGCGACGGCAACACCGGGTTGCCGTCGCATCACCCGACGCCTACGAGTACGGGTCCACGGGCGCTGCCGGCGCGGGCCCGAACTCCTTCACCAGCAGCGCGAGGAACGCCTTCGCGTCGGGAACGCGGTCGACCGGCAGCTCGCGCACGCGCTGGATCCCGCAGTGCTTGAGCCAGTCCTGCACCGCATCCTGCGGCAGCTTCTTCAGGTCGACGACGATCTGACTTGCCAGCTGGTCGCCGATCAGCAGCGTCGCCTGGTCGACCTCAGCGGCCGTTGCCGCGGTCGCGCTGACCGCCGGCCCCGCCGAGCTCGCGGCCGTCTGCTCGCGCAGGTACTCGAGCGCCTTGGGCACGAGCACGCGCTCGAGCTCGGACAAGGTCCGGATCCCGAAGCGCGCCAAGAACCGCTGCTGACCATCACGATCCAGGCGGCCGACGCGCTGCGCCAGCTCCCGCATGCTGTCGCCGCCACCGTCGCTGCGCTCGCGCTCCTGGTAGAGCGAGCGCAGGTTCGTCAGCGGCGCGCCAGCCATCCACCTCTTCTCGTCCGCCGTGAGCTGCCGCTCGGGCAGCACGCGGTAGATGGTCTTGGGGTCCTTCGGCTTGCCGATGCGCTGGATCTCGAACGCCCAGTCGGCGACGCCATACTTCGTGCGCAGCGCGTAGACGTCGCGATAGAGCGCGCCGGACATCTCCAGCACCTTGGCCTCGGGAGTCTTGATGCCGGCGATCGTCGTCGCGAGCACCCCCACGTTGATCGCGTAGCGCATCTTGGGCTCGAGGCCCTGCTGCGCGTGCTCGCGACCGAACGGCACCTGTCGCCCGTTATCGAACACGACCTCCCGCCCGAACGGGTCGCCGAGAAAGACAACGACCGCGACGCCGCCGTCGTTGGCGAGCTTCAGCCACGTACCCTTGCCATCACCACGTGCGCTTCGCTCCGCCGGAGCTTGCCATCCCTCCATCACCAATCCTCCTCCACCGAGATGTAGCGACGGCTCGTTCGCGTGACGACCATCCGCCACCGCACTCGCCGCCCGACCTCAACCAATAGTGCAGCTCGCTCTGACGCGCAAGCGCGCACGCGCGCGCGTCGCGGCAATTGTGCGCACTGCGCGAGATCAGCGGGGGCGCCACGTTCGTGCGGATGATCGGCGCAGATCGAGCTCACCCAGCCAGCCCTTGACGGTCTGCGGCGGCCCGAGCCCCTCGACGGCATGGTGCTCGTCGAGCCCCGCCCACATTCGTCCCACGGCGGTGACGACGGCCTCGAACTGTGAGAGGTGGCGTCTCCACGTGTGGTTCGCAAGTCGCTGGCGCAGGTCGGCGGGCCAGTCCGCGGCACGGCAGATCAAGCCCCACTTCACGCAGATCGCATCGACGAGCTTGTCGAAGTCGCCCCGCTGCAAGCGCTCCTCGACGGAGGGCACCTTGAAGACGAAGGGCTTGCGCTCCATGAGACGCTCGTCGACATCGCGGATGTTCACGACGCCGAGGGTGATGGCGGTGAGTTGCTGTGGATCGCGGAGGATGTCGAGCTGTTCGTTGGTGAATGTCGGCGCGGCGTTCCTGCGGGCGGTGCCACGACCGTCGATGTAGATGCGACCGTTGATGGCGTCGGCGAGGACGCGCTCCTCGGCGTGCGACGTGTCCGGCGCGCGAACCGAGACGATGGGGCTCGCGCTCGACGCGGTCACGCGGTGGGTGGCGAGCGCAATCTCCTCCAGCGGGGCGTAGCGCGGACCGACGAGCACCAAGTGCTGCGTCTGCGGCAGAGAGAGGAGCCGTGGAAGGTGCTCGTTCTGGCCGACGTACACCGTGAGCTCGCGGAGCACCGCGAGCATCGCGCGCGAGAGCGCGATGAACTCGTGTCCGCCGAGGGCGACGATGTCGCCGGGCCGGAGGTACGCCCGCTGCTCGGCTCGGCCATGGACCCGCGTGCCGTTCAACGAGCCGCGGTCGCACACGTACACGCGGTCCTGCTCGAGCATCACGAGCGCATGCACGCCCGAGATCTCGGCGCAGTTTCGAACGACCAGTTCGCTCCGCCCCGGGTCGCTACCGACGAGGAAGTGCTGGCCGCCGGGCGGGAAGTGATAGAGGCGGCGCGACGCGATGTGCAAGAACGCGACGACGAGGCACTCGGGTGGTCTCGCGCGATCGCGGGCGGTCGCGCCCACGACAGTGGTCGGGTGGGGAAGATCGGGGGAGGTCTTCATCGCGCGCGCATATCGGCAGGGCGGTTGCGGCGGTTGCGGCGGTTGCGTTCGTTGACGTCGATTCATCGTGCCTGGGCGGCGAAAGGACGGCTGGCAGAGGTCGGTGCATCGCGCTCGGGCCCGGGACGTGTGCAGGTCGCGCTGAGTTTTCGCAACGGCGCCGCGTGATGTGCGTCGCGGTTCTCGTCGAGGACGTGGACCGCGCGTCGCGCGAGCTCGTTCGAAGATGCAGAACGCGATGAGGTTTCGCAACGCGCCTTCCGCGTGTGCAGATCGGTCCGTAGTGTCGAGCGCGTGAAGAGCACGAGCGCCGAAAGGAGTCGACCCGGCCGAGAACCAGCAGCGTCAGAGCGGTGATCGTCCGGCGGCGCAGCAACCAGGTCGCGGCGGCGGTGTAGGGGGCGGGGAAGCGCGCACCACCCGGTGCGCAGGGGACGCCGGGGCGCGCAGCAATGCGCGCCCCGGCAAGGCGGGCGACGTCGGGTCGCCGAAACAAGCACTCGAGGGAGGAGTCATGGAGAGCGAGCCGAGACCGGCGCGGCTGCCGGTGTGCATCCTGGCCACGGCCGGGGACGAGCGAGCGGACGTGGTCTGCGTCCGTCTGAGTTGCGCGGGCATCATCGAGACGTTGTTCGCCATCGAGGGAGGCGTGGCAACGGCCAGCTATCACCGCGCCGACACCGTCGAGACCATGGACGCGGTGCCGCCCGAGGCGGAGACCGTCGCCGAGATGGTCGGCGAGGCTGCCGACGGCGCGTTGCTGGTCACGTGGGAGCTGGAGCGCACGTTCGAGGCGCTGCGCCGGTTCCATCCGTCGCCCGACACGTTCCTCGCGCGCGCGGCGCTCGACGTGGAGCTCAGCGCTGCAGCGGCGCTGGTCGGCCTGCTCGATGACATCATCGACCCGACGATCGAGCAGCTCGCGGAGCGCATGTCGCTCTCGCCGCCGGTCGCGTCGGCGCGCGAGCGGGCCACGTTCCTCATCCGTGTCGTCCGCATTCTCGCCGCGAGCGGCGTGTGGCTCTCGCACGTGCTCGCGCTCGGGGGCGACGAGCGCTCCATCCTCGCCATCTGTGCGCGGCGGCTGGCCGAGGGGAAGCAGGCGTACGGCGAGTGGCGGCTCGACGACGGTCGCGACTTCGCGCGCGAGGCGTACGAGGAAGTGATCGACGGGCTGCATTACGCGGCGGCGGGACTCCTCAAGCTCCAGGAGCACGCGCGCCACCGGGAGGTGCGCTGATGGGGCTGCGGTCTCGCAGGAAGGGCGCCGCGTTCGAGCGCGAGCTCGTTCATCGGTTCCGTGCGGAGCTGCCGGGGCTCTCGATCCGCCGCGGCGCGCAGGCGCGCGGCGGCAACGAAGCGCCGGACGTCGACGTGCCTGGCCTCTGGGTCGAGGCGAAGCACGGCCAGAAGGTCAACCACCGCGCGGCGCTGGCGCAGGCGATCCGCGACGCCGCCGGTACGCGCATGCCCGTGGCCGTCTGCAAGGACGACCGGTCCGACCCGATCGTCCTCATGCGGCTCGACGACTTCCTCGCGCTGTGGCGGACGAGCTGGGGCCGAGGAGGTGCGGCGTGAGCCCGTTCCAGGAGCTCGTCGAGCGGCTCACGCGCTGGCTCGCCACGGCGAACGCGTGGCACGGCGTCGATCTGGTTCGTTCCAGGGAGCCGCTGCTCCGCGCGATCGGCTCGGGTCCGGCGCTGGTCGAGCGCATCGGCCTGGCGTCCCATTGCCACCTCGAGCACCTGGTCGGCTCGCTGGTGCGCCAGGCCCAGCGCTCGCCGGCACCGGCATGGTCGTCGGCGCTCGTGGTGGCGTGCCGCTCGTGGCTCGAGCGGATCGCGCGGCGGTTCGAGGCAGAGGCGACCTCGCAGGAGGACGGCGACAGCCTCGTGGTCGTCGCCTTCCTCAACGTGGTGTGCCGGCTCCGGCCGCGGCGGCGGGTGACGTCGGCCTGGCTCAAGGTCCAGACGCAGCGCCAGGTGATCGCCTGGCTCCGTAGCCGGGGCGCGCTCGAGGGCGGTCGGCCCGACGAGCTCGGTGCGGCTCGTCGGGCCGACCGCCCTCGAGCGCGCC
>JAIOII010001047.1 GCA_019912685.1 Kofleriaceae bacterium | reverse complement strand
CGCGCTCGCGAGCGCGCTCGCGGCGGCGAGGACCAGCACGAAAGCGGTGCGGAGCGGGTTCGGCATGCGCCGAGCCTACCGCGAGTGCTCGGCGAGCGCGCGCGCGACGAGGTCGCCGGGGACCTTCGCCGCCGGCACCTTCTTGCCGCCGTCGGCGAACCAGCGGCGCACGTCGACGTCGAGGCCGAGGCCGTGCATGTAGTTGTAGAGGGCCTTGCGCAGGCCGGCGCCGAGGCGATCGTGATCGACCCCGGTGGGATCGGTGAACGGCAGCTCGTTCTCGGCGAAGGTGACGTCGCGCGGGCGCGCGAGCCGGATGCCGAACAGGTCGGGGCGGTGCCCGATCGGGCTGTGCGTCGTCGCGGCGAAGCGGTGCCAGAACGCGGACTGCAGGCAGCCGGCCTCGAAGAGCTGGCGCACGCGCTCGAGGCTGTCGATCGTCTCCTGCTCGGTCTCGGTCGGGAAGCCGTACATGAGGTAGGCGTGGACCATGATGCCGGCGTCGGTGAAGGCCCGGGTGACGCGCGCGACCTGCTCGACGGTGACGCCCTTCTTCATGAGCGCGAGCAGCCGATCGGAGGCGACCTCGAGGCCGCCGGAGACGGCGACGCAGCCCGAGCGCGCGAGCAGCTGGCAGAGGGCGGGCGTGAACGTCTTCTCGAAGCGGATGTTGCCCCACCACGTGATCGTGACGTTGCGCGCGAGGAGGCGCTCGGCGAGGGCGCGCAGGCCGCCGGGCGGCGCGGCCTCGTCGACGAGGTGGAAGCCGGTCTGCCCGGTCTCGGCGATGATCGCCTCGATGCGGTCGACGAGCACGTCGGCCGCGACCGGATCGTAGCGGCCGATGTAGTCGAGCGTGACGTCACAGAAGCTGCACTTCTTCCAGTAGCAGCCGTGCGCGACCGTGATCTTGTTCCACCGCCCGTCGGACCAGAGCCGGTGCATCGGGTTGAGCATCTCGACGACGGAGAGGTAGCGATCGAGCGGCAGCCCGGCGTAGCTCGGCGTGCCGGCGGCGGCGAAGGGGACGTCGTGGAGCGTGTCGGTGGTGCGCAAGACGACCTCGCCGCCCTCGCGCACGAACGTGCGCAGGAGCGGGCGCGACGGATCGCGGAGATGGTCGACGAGCGCGAGCATCGGGGCCTCGCCGTCGTCGAGCGTGACGAAGTCGACGAGGTCGAAGAGCCGCGGCTCGCGCAGGCCGCGCAGCTCGGTGTTGACGTAGCCGCCGCCGAGCGCGATGCGGGTCGAGGGCGCGACGGCGCGCGCGGTCTGCGCCATGCGCAGGGCGCCGAAGACGTTGCCGGGGAACGGCACGGTGAGGCCGAGGAGGTCGGGGCGGTGCCGGTCGAGGAGGGCGCGCGTGATCGCGGCGAGGTGCTCGTCGACCAGCGTGGGCGGCGCGGCGAGCGCGGCGGCGAGGGCGTCGAAGCGCGCGGCGCTGGCGGCGAGCTTCTCGCCGTAGCGCGAGAGCTCGAAGTGCGGATCCTCGCCGAGGCGGATCGCGTCGGCGAGGTCGTCGACGTAGAGGCTCGCGACGTACTTGGCGCGATCCTGGAGCCCGAGCTCGCCGAACGCCCACGCCAGCGGATCGCCGCCGGGCTCGACGGCGAGCGCGGGATCGATCGCGGCGAAGCGCGGCCCTTCCGGCAGCCACTCGCGGCCGGCGATGCGGAGCGCCAGGCTCGGGTCCTTGCCCTGGAGGAAGCGCACGACCGCGTCGACGGTGGCGGCGTAGCGCGCGTGCTCGTCGAGGAAGTGCGCCACCGCCGGCTCGAGCGCGTCGCGCGGCGCGAGTAGAGCGACAGGAAGAGCTCGAGCGCCGGATCGGCCTGCGCGACGTCGAGGTCGAGGCGCGCCGCGTGCTGCGCGAGGAAGCCGCACAGGTACGCCGTCGCCGGGTACGGCGTGTTGAGCTGCGTCATCGGCGGCGTGACGAGGAGGACGCGCATCGTCGCCGTCATCGTCCGCGGCGCCGCCGATCGAGCGGCGGTCCGCCGACGCCGCCGGGCTGGCCGAAGGGGATGGCCGCGACCTTCGGCTTGGGCTTCGCCTTGGGCTGCGGCGGCGCAGGTCGGGGAGCGGCGGCGCGAGGCTCGCCCTTCGGCTTCAACCCCGCGACCTCGGCCTCGGTCAGGTTGCGCCACCGCCCGACCTTCAGGTGCCCGAGCTCGACGTGCATGATGCGCACGCGCTGGAGCCCGACGACGGTGTAGCCGAGCACCTCGCACATCTTCCGGATCTGCCGGTTGAGCCCCTGCGTGAGGACGATGCGGAACACGCGCGCCCCCTCCTGGCGCACCTTGCACGGCCGGGTGTGCCCGACGTCGATGCGCACGCCGCGCGCCATCTGCGCGAGGAACTCGGGCGTGAGGTTGCGGTCGACGGCGACCACGTACTCCTTCTCGTGATCGTGCTCGACGCGCAGCACCTCGTTCACGATGTCGCCGTCGTTGGTGAGGAAGATGAGCCCCTCGGAGTCCTTGTCGAGGCGGCCGATGGGGAACACGCGCTCGGGGTGGTCGACGAAGTCGACGATGTTGCCCTCGACGCTGCGCTCGGTCGTGCACACGATCCCGACCGGCTTGTTGAGCGCGATGTACACGGGCCTGGGCTTGTCCTTCGCGGTGATGACCCGCCCGTCGAGCGCGACCGCGTCGCCCTCGTTCACCACGGTCCCGATCCCCGCGCGCGCTCCGTTCACCGTGACCCGGCCCGCCGCGATCCACTCGTCGGCCTCGCGCCGCGAGCAGACGCCGGTCTCGCTGATGAACTTGTTCAGGCGCATGCCGCGGTAGAGTAGCCCGCATCTGAGCGAGCTGCAGGTCACTGGCGACGGACCCGTCGAGCGCTGCCGCATCTGCCGCAGGCGCCCGGCCGCCGGCCCGTGCGCGCGCTGCCGCGATCCCGTGTGCGGCGACTGCTCGGTGCTCTCGAGCGGCGGCGCGACGATGTTCGCGATCTGCACCGCGTGCGCCGCCGGCGGCAGCGATCTGCGTCGCCCGTGGCTCGCGCTCGCCGGCTGGGTCGGCGTGCTCGTCCTCCTGCTCGCCGCGGTCGCGGTCGTGCTGGCGTTCGCCCGCGCCTGAAGCGTGTCGTACAGTGCGCGCGATGACGGACACGACGCTCTGTCCGTGCGGCGCTGGCGCCGCGTACCGCGCGTGCTGCGGTCGTTTCCACGCCGGCGCGCCGGCGCCGACGGCGCTCGAGCTCATGCGGTCGCGCTACGCGGCGTACGTGCGCGGCAGGATCGACTACCTCGTCGAGACCCACGACCCCGAGACGCGCGCGGCGATGGACGTCGCGGGCGCGACCCGGTGGTCGCGCGACACCATCTGGGCCGGCCTCGAGATCGTCGCGACGTCCGCGGGCGGCCACGACGACGAGATCGGCGTCGTCGAGTTCGTCGCGCGCGGCGCGACGCGCGGCAAGCCCTTCGCGCTGCACGAGCGCTCGCGCTTCCGCCGCGACGAGGGCCGCTGGGTCTACGTCGACGGCACGACCCCGCGCGCCGGCAAGGGCCGGTGATGAGCACGCCGACGCTCGCGCAGCGGCTCGCCGAGCGCGAGCGCCCCGACGCGGCGGCGTTCGGCTACCAGCGCTGGGATCACCTCCTCTTCCTCCACTGGGCGTACGACGCCGCGGTCATCCAGCGCACGCTGCCGCCGGGACTCACCGTCGACACGCACGACGGCCGCGCGTACCTCGGCGTCGTGCCGTTCTTCATGCGCCGCATCCGTCCGCCGTTCCTGCCGCCGGTGCCGTGGATCTCCTACTTCCTCGAGCTCAACCTCCGCACCTACGTGCACGACGCCGCCGGCCGCCCCGGCATCTGGTTCTACTCGCTCGACTGCAACCGCGCGCTCGCCGTGTGGGTCGCGCGCTGGCGCTTCCACCTCCCGTACGAGCACGCGACGATGTCGGCGCGCATCGCGGGCGACCGCGTCGACTACACGGCGCGCCGCAAGGGCGACGACCACACCGGGCGGTTCACGTACCGCCCGACCGCTCCGGCGCGCCCCGCCGAGCCGGGCACGCTCGAGTTCTTCCTCGCCGAGCGCTACCGCCTGTTCGCCCGGCGCGAGGACGGTCGCCTGCGCACGGCGAGCGTCCACCACCCGCCGTACCCGCTCGCTCCCGCCGAGGTCACGGCGCACGACGCCCGGGTGATCGAGCTCGCCGGGTTCGACGCGCCCGGGCGTCCGCCGGACCACGCGCTCCACGCGCGCCGGGTCGACGTGTCCGTCTTCCGGATCACCGACGCCTGACCGCGCGGCGCTGCGCGGCTGTCCACAGCTCTCCACAGCTCTCCACAGGAACGGCACAGCTCTATCCAGAGCGACGACACCGCCCGCGCTGTTCGCGCCGGCGACAGTCCGCGCGCAAGCGCTCGCGGCGCCTGTCGCTCCCGCGTGACCTCCACACGCTGTGCTCAGCTTGTCCAGAGCCCCCGGCGTCGGCGACGACACCACCTCACCTCGGACGCCACGACGATCCGCGCGCTTGCGCCGGCGCCGCGCCTGGCACGCCACCTGCTCATGGAAGCTCTCGTCGGCGGTTGCAATGAGCCGCTCAGGAACTGATGGGCCTCGCGAGAAGGGCAACCGACTCGAAGGCCGCAAAGCTCGAACGGGAACAGCCTCTGGGGACAGAGGCGAAGCACGGGAACTGATCGATACGCTGAGGGTCACGGTTCGGGGCACACGCAGCACCGCACCACGAAGGCCGCGAGCGGAGGACGTGCGATGGCACGGCCCAGGTTTCCGGGAAACGCCCGAGGGAGTCTGAAAACGCAGGAGGGGACACGAGTGACGGTGGGGTGAACAACCTCGCCGGACACAGCGGACTCCGGACGAGAGCAAGACCTTGAGGTCGACGCGACGTTCGCTGGCGCCGGGCAACCGGCAGGCGGGCGTCGCCAACGGCGCGAGGGTCACGGCCACCGACGAGGTGGTACGGCTCGGTCGGAGGAATGAAACCCCTGGAGCGAAACCCTGGACACGGCAGCGCGGTGAAACAAACGCGCAAGGCACGGGGAGGAGCAAGCCGTCGAGAGCGTGCGAAACGCTGCGGGCGGAACGTCGTCGGGCTCGGGATGCCCGGCGAGGAGTGGACTCCTGGTGCTGATGTCGCGAAGAGGGACGAGACCCCACGGGAGGAGCTCGAGCGCGCGAGCGGTCGAGCCGATGACAGTCCGAAGGAACTCTGCAGGAGAACGAAGCGCACGAGAGGATGCATCCGGCATCGCAAGAGGCCGGGCTACGGTGACGGTGGAAGACCACCACGGTCCGTCGGAAACGACGAGGCATCGGTCGGGACCCGGGTAACCCAGCGGCCCTGGTACACCATCACAAACAACACTCTGAAGCGCAGCCAACTCCACGAGAGGCTGCCGCGCACCGGTGACGGCTGCGTGGCTCTGGACGGTCCATCGCAAACCTCCGGAGGGGGCGATCAGCTCGGAACGGATCAACGGAATCGCCGACACATCGACGGCCCGGAAGGCGCAAGCCTCTCCGGGCCGGAGGTGTTTTTTCGGCGCCCGCGTGCGCTGCGAGCGGCCGTGACCGAGGGAATACGGGCCGGCGAGGCCCGGTTGGACCGACGTGCGTCTCGAACCGGTGCGGATCACCCCGGGGCTCGTGCTCGCCGTCCTGGCCGGCGTCGGGCTCGCGGCCGCGATGCGGACGCCCGCGCCGGAGCCGGCGCCGCACCAGGTCGGCGGCACGATCGCGCGCGGCTCGCTCGTGAGCACGGCGGGGGAGCATCGCTTCGTGCTCGTCGCGCCGTGGGGCGACCTGCCGCGCGCCGACCTGCGTGAGCTCGAGGTGCGCTACCGCGGCGTCCTCCCCGACACGGTGTGCGAGGGCAACGAGGTGCTCGCGCGTGGGCGCGTCGCGGCGGATCACGTCCGCGCGCGGGAGCTGCTCGGCCGGTCTCCGAGCAAGTACGACGCGTGCTGGCACCCGTGCCGCCGCGAGCCACCGCCGGCGTGCCGCGATCGCGACCCGTTCCCCTGACTGGCGTATCATCGGGGCGGAGGGACCATGCGACCGACCCAGCTCGCCACCTGTCTCCTCGCGCTCGGCCTCGCCGCGGCGCCCGTCGCGCCCGCGGCTGCCGATGCCGTGCGCGAGCCCCCGGCCGAGACGGTGCCGCGACCGGCGACCGCCGACGAGCTCGCGCGCTACGGCGAGCGCGAGGAAGCGGCGAAGCAGGAGAAGCTCGACCAGTTCGAGGGCGGGCGCCGCGGGCGCGGCGTCGAGGCGACGACGATCATCATCGTCCTCCTCGTCGTCATCGTCGTGCTCCTCGTGATCTGAGGCCGTGATGCGCGCGCTCCTCGCCGCGATCACGTGCGCCGCGCTCGGCGCGCTCGGCGGGTGCGCCTCGTACACGGGCAGCGCGCGGACGATCACGCCGGCGGCGCTCGAGGAGCCGGGCTGGCTGCGCGTCCGCGGCGTCACGTTCCTGCCGCAGCGCGCGGAATCGGACTGCGGCGCGGCCGCGATCGGCATGGTCGTCGGGTTCTGGACGCGGACGCCGCCCGACGCGATCGCGGCAGACC
>JAIOII010001046.1 GCA_019912685.1 Kofleriaceae bacterium | reverse complement strand
ACGGCGCCGTGTCCGCGATCGCGCGGCGTGACGGCGTCTTCGATCGCGACGCGGTGGCGACCTTGATGGCGAGCGGCGCGGACCCGGCGGCGCCCTGCGCGCATGTCGCGGAGATCGGGGCGCGCGGCCGCGTGACGTACGCGGATCTCGTGGCGGTGATGGACGTCGCGGTCGGCGCAGGTCGCGTCGACCTCGCGCTCGTCGGGGGCTCGACGGCGCCGTACCCGAGGCCCCGTCGTCGTCCCGGCGCGACGTCGCCGGCCGATGCGGAGGCCGAGCTCGCGAAGCGCCTGCGTGGCCCGGATCTCGGGTCCGCGCCCGTGATCGTGATCGCGACGTCGTCGCTGTCCGTGCGCCTGATCGACGGCGGCGTGAGCAGGGAGGTCGTGATCGACGACGCCGCGCCGCTCGGTGACGACGCGGCGCTGACGTTCCTGCACGAGACCCTGCGCGACGCGCACGAGCCCGGCAACGACACGCTGATCCTGCAGGCCGATCGCGCGACGCCGGCGGAGGTCGTCGTCGACTCGTTCGGCGCGGCCCGGGCCGCGGGCTTCGGTCACGTCCTGTTCGCGGTGAAGCGCGCCGGAGCGCCCTGAGCGGGCATCGAGGCCTCGTGGACCTACTCGTCACCGGGTCGCCGCGCCTCGAGCGCTGGGAGGGCAGGGCGTTCCACGCGATGGCGCGCACGCGGCGTGACCGCGAGGACGTGTACGAGCGCGAGCTCGCGCCCGAGCCGCCCGGCGAGCCCGGCGCGGTGTTCCGCCGCGTGCACGCGGCGATCCGCGCCTACGCGATCTTCCCGCCATCGCTCGTCGAGGGCGTGATCCGCCGCCCGATCGAGCTCGGCGACACGGTCGGCATCCACTACCGCGGCTTCCCGCTCGTGCGCCTCTTCTTCGCGGCGCGCGTGGTCGAGGTCTTCGACGGGCCCGACGACGGCGGCGGCTGGTGGCGCGCCGGGTTTCGCTACCGCACCCTCGCCGGCCACCCCGAGCTCGGCGAGGAGACGTTCGCCGTCGAGAAGGAGCTCGCGACCGGGCGGATGCGCGTCGCGCTCCGCAGCTGGAGCCGCCCGGGCACGTGCCTCGCGCGCACGTTCGGCCCGATCGTCCGCCGCGCGCAGGTCCACGCGAGCCACGCCGCGCTCGACCACCTCGCCGCGGTCGCGCGCGTGTAGGTCTGGCACCCCCTCCACGACCGGCGGCGACGGCCGAACCGGGAGGCATGGCGTACTCGTCGAGCCTGCGGCGGTCCCAGCCGATCATGCGGCTGCCCGTCGACACCGTGAGCGCGTCGCTCGTCCTCCACGACGGCGAGCGCGCCGAGGTCGTGATCTTCGTGCCGGCGGGCGAGGACGTCGACGACGTCCTCGTGGCGCGCGAGCCGTTCCTGCCGGTCGTCCGCGACGGCACGATCGTGCTGGTCGCGCGGGCGGCGATCGCGGCGCTCGGCGTGCCGCACCTGCCGGCGATCCCCCGCGAGGACGACCTCCCGGGCGAGACGCAGGCGGCGGTGGTGCGCCTGCGCAGCGGCGTGACGATCGCGGGCGAGCTGCGCTGGACGGCGCCGGTCGGCTCGCAGCGCACCGCCGACTTCCTCAACAACGACGAGCCGTACGTGAAGGTGTACGGCGGCGACACCACCTACTTCGTGACGAAGGACCACATCGTCCTCGTGGAGGAGCTCTGATGTTGACGATCTCGCAGCTCCTGCGGTTCGCCGTCCAGGAGAAGGCGTCGGACATCCACCTGTCGGCGGGCGAGCCGCCGCGGTTCCGCATCCACGGCGAGATGGTCTGCCTCGATCACCCGCCGCTCTCCGCCGAGGAGACGCACCGGCTCATCTTCGACGTCATGAACGACGGCCAGCGCCGCGCGTTCCAGGACCGGCTCGAGGCCGACTTCGCGTTCGCGCTCGACGACGAGCTCCGCTTCCGCGTCAACGCGTTCGTCCAGAACCGCGGCGAGGGCGCCGTGTTCCGCACCATCCCGACCAAGATCCCGCGCTTCGAGGATCTCGGGCTGCCGGGCGTGCTCCGCGACCTGTGCAACGAGGAGAAGGGCCTCGTCCTCGTTACCGGCCCGACGGGCAGCGGCAAGTCGACGACGCTGGCGGCGATGATCGACTACCTGAACGAGACGATGTCGGGCCACATCCTCACGCTCGAGGATCCGATCGAGTTCGTGCACACGTCGAAGCGCTCGCTGGTCAACCAGCGCGAGGTCGGCAGCCAGACGCAGTCGTTCTCGAACGCGCTGCGCAGCGGGTTGCGCGAGGATCCCGACGTCATCCTCGTCGGCGAGCTGCGCGACCTCGAGACGATCTCGCTGGCGCTCACCGCCGCCGAGACCGGCCACCTCGTGTTCGGCACCGTGCACACGTCGAGCGCGGCCAAGACGGTCGACCGCCTCGTCGACGTGTTCCCGCCCGATCAGCAGGAGCAGGTCCGCATCATGGTCTCGGAGTCGCTGCTCGGCGTCGCGACCCAGATGCTCCTGCACAGGGTCGGCGGCGGCCGCGCCGCGGCGATCGAGATCCTCGTCGGCACGCCCGCAGTGCGGAACCTCATCCGCGAGCGCAAGACCCACCAGATCCCGTCGGCGATGCAGGTCGGCGCCAAGGCCGGCATGGTCACGATGGAGGCCGCCGTCATGGAGCTGGTGGCGAAGGGCGCGGTCACGCCGGAGGAGGCCAAGACGCGCGTGCCCGAGCTCGCGCACCTGTTCGACCGGCCCGCGATCGTCGCTGCACCTGCCCGAGGAGTCGCCCGATGAACCCCGAGAGCCGCTGGGATCCCTCGATGCGCAGCCTCCTCGACCACATGGTCAAGGTCGAGGCCTCGGACCTCTATCTCACCGCGGGCAGCCCGCCGGTGTTCCGCATCGACGGCGCCGGGTACCCGGCGAAGACGTCGCTCTCCGGCGAGCAGGTCGCGGCGCTGGGCCTGTCGCTCCTGACGCCGGCGCAGCGCGAGGAGTTCACGGCGAGGCTCGAGCTCAACGTGGCGCTCTCGACCACGACCGGCGGCCGCTTCCGCGCGAACTTCTTCCGCCAGCGCGGCGAGGTCGGGGTCGTGATCCGGCTGGTGCGCACGCAGATCAAGACGCTCGCCGAGCTGGCGATGCCGAAGACGCTCGCCGACGTGATGCGCACGAAGCGCGGCCTCGTGCTGCTCGTCGGCGGCACGGGCAGCGGCAAGTCGACGACGCTCGCCGCGATGATCGATCACCGCAACCGCATCGAGACCGGTCACATCATCACGATCGAGGACCCGGTCGAGTTCGTGCACCAGCACCAGCAGTGCATCGTCACGCAGCGCGAGGTCGGCATCGACACGCTGTCGTACAAGGACGCGCTCAAGAACACGCTGCGCCAGGCGCCGGACGTCATCCTCATCGGCGAGATCCGCGACGTCGAGACGATGGAGGCGGCGATCGCGTTCGCCGAGACCGGCCACCTCGTCGTCTCGACGCTCCACGCCAACAACGCGAACCAGGCGCTCGAGCGCATCCTCAACTTCTTCCCGCCGGCGCGCCAGCACGAGATCCGCCTCCAGCTCTCGCTCAACCTGAAGGCCGTGATCTCCCAGCGCCTGATCCCGGCCCTGGCCGGCGGTCGCGCCGCGGCGCTCGAGATCATGCTCGACACGCCGCGCATCAAGGAGCTCGTGAAGCGCGGCGAGACCGAGGCGGTGAAGGACGCCATGGAGCAGGGCCGCCACGAGGGCTGCCAGACCTTCGACGGCGCGCTCTTCGACCTCGTCACCGCCAGCCGCATCAGCGACGCCGAGGCGCTGCGCGCCTCCGACAGCCCGAACAACCTCCGCCTCCGCCTCGACCGCTACCGCCAGTCCGGCGGCGCCGCGTCGACCGAAGCCCCGCTCCGCCTCGCCCGCGTGACCCCGCTCAAGGCCGTGGCGAACAAGTAGCCATCCGCCGCGCCGGACCGGCGATCGGTCCCGGCGTCTCGCGCACGTCGATCAACCCACGGTCCCGCCAGCCGACCGTGAGCAACCACGACCGCGGCGCGTGCACCAGCATGGGCTCGTAGCCCGGCGGGATCCCGAACGTGTACGGACGTCCGTCCACCTTCCATCCGTCGAACAGGATCCCGGTCGAGTAGGGGTCGACGTTCGCGCGGCGCTGCGCCCGCCCGTCGAGGTCCTCGCGGTGGCGCCGCCAGTTGTTGAGCACGTACGCGAGCGCATTTCTCGCCTGGAGCGGCGAGCCGATCTGCACCGCGTGATAGCGCTGGATGAAGACCTGGCCCTTCCGCCCGCGCAGCGCGTTCAGCCGCCTCGTCGCCGAGATCATGAACGCGCGCATCCCGTTGGCCAGCGCGTACTTGTCGTTGGCCTCCACGAGCGCGTGGATGTGGTTGGCCTGGATGCTGACGTGGACGATCCGGAAGTCGCGCCGTCCGAGGCACGTCGCCACCGCGCCGCGCACCGCCTGATACGCGTCGCGCCTCCGCAGCCGCCCCACATCGCGGTGCGTCTTCATCGACACGTGCACCGGCCGCTTCTTCGACACCTCCGGCCGCGCATCGTGCCGGATCGCATCCGCCTTCCGCGGTCGTCCCGCCCCCCGGCGTGGCCCCCCACGTCCCGACCTGCGCAGCGTGAGCTGCAATTGCTCGCTTGCCTTCACTGCCCGCGTCATTTGATTGTCGCTTATATATACGTAGGACACGTTTGTCAAGACGTCTCTATTGCTCGACTCGTGGATCGAAGGCTTCTTTCACGGCATCTCGGCGCTCAGCGGTAACAGCTGGGCAGCGTCACGCTGCGTCCGCCCCCCTCCAGGCGGCTGCGATCGTTCGTCGCCCCCGGGTCGACGCTGATCTCGCTCGCCAGCCTGCTGCCCGGCGCGCGGGAGGCCGGTGGATTGCGCTGAGGCGATGGGCGACGATGAGACGATGCGTTTCTGGATTGCAACGGTTGTGCTCGCCGGCTGCGGCGGCGGTCCCGAACCACCCGCGGATGCGAGCGACGCGGATGCTCTCGTCGGAACGTGGAGTGTCAGCCTCGGCGAGTGCACCTACTTCGGCCCGCCGCCCGCCGGGTGCGACGCGTTCGGTCTGCCGTACGAGATGAGTGCTGAGGTGATGCACACCGGCCCCATGACCGCCTCGCTCACATGGCGGGGGTTCGGCGGCGTTACGGCCACGCACGTCGGAACGGTCGATGTCTGCTTGCGAGTGCCGGCCGGCGATGCCGCATATCCGTATGACCGCTACACGCTCTGTCCAAACGCGGACGGTAGCCTCACGGGAACAATCACGTTCCAAATCGATCCCGAGATCGGTCAATCGAACCGCTGGAACTTGGCGTTCAACCGCTGACGTCACGCTGCCTCCGCTCGCCCGCGCCAGGTCAGCGGCTCTTGTTCGTTGTCGTTCGTCCGGATCTCCGCGAGCCTGTGCCGACGTCGCCGCGGATTGGGCGCGCAAGGTGGCGAAGCGAACCGTCTCAAACCGCACCGCCGAGCGGCCGCGACGGAGGACCGCGCGCCTATGCGCGTCGCCGGAGAGCAAAGGGCGATCGCCTCGTGGAGGCCCAGTTGCACAACTGGACCGCGCGAGGTCACGAAGTCGAGAAGGGCCTCGCGAAGGTGATCGACCTGGCGAAGGTGCGCGAGTCGCTCGTCGAGCCGAAGCTGGAGCGTCGGCCACGACGCAGAGGGGATCCTCCCAGATTCGCGCAGCGGCAGGCGACCGTGTACGCTGAACGTCGTGGCAGCGAAGAAGCGAGCTCCGCGTTCGCGCACTGCGAGGCCCAAGGCCGCAGAGGTAGTGCTACGCCTCGACGGCAATGACTGGCACCCGGCGACGGCCGACCCTTCGTTGCTGCTGAACCTCGCCGCCGCGTTCGTCGATTGCCTCCGCGGCGCAGCTGATGACCAGGGCGGCGACGTCGGCTTCCGCGGCATCGAGCTCCGCGATCGTTGCGTGGAGCTCGCCTTTCCGGTGCAAGACATCGCTCTCGCTCGCGTGGCCGCGCAGCACATCGCCGTTGCTGCGAAGGCTGCGGACGCCGAAGGCTCGGGTGTCCTCCGCCGATTGCGGCTAGCGCTCCGACTTCTTCCGCCCGGTGTGAAGGTTCGCGCTCAGGCTGGCTCGTGGAAGCGACGGCTGCAGCCGATCGCCGAGCCCGAGGAGCTCAGCACGGACGAGCTCGTCACGCTCCGCGTGCGAGCGATTCGCGCTGGCGGCGTGCAGCCGGCTATTCGATTCGAGGCCGACGACCTCACGCCTTTCACGCTTACCACCGACGAGGCGACCGTGAGACTAATCGGCCCGAACCTCTATCGCGAGATGGAGATCGAAGCAGAGGTCGAGCGCGGTCGCGACGACCAGATCGTGAGCGGCACGCTACGACGATTCGATCTCGTCGACGCCGACGACGCCGATGACGCCTGGTCGAAGTGGTTCAACGCTAACGCCGACGAGTGGGACGACGAGAGCATCGATGCCCTCACCAAGCGCCCCTGACATCGACGATAAGCTCCTGCCCGCCGTCTGTGTGCTCGACGCTGGCGTGCTCATGCTCGCTTGGCTCGAGAAGAAACATCGGCCGGCGACGCCGGTTTGTCGCGCTCTCTGGAAGTCACTGGTCGCGCCCGAACGACTCGCGCGCGGCTGTCGCGTGCTAATTCCTGCGCCGGTGCTTGCCGAGCTCATGCGCGGAGAGCGGCCATCGGACCCGCCAAGGATTCGCGGCGTACAGGTCGCACCCTTCACGTCGCGAGCTGCACGGCTTATGGCGCAGCATTTGCCGCACGCGTTCATAGAGCACGAGGTGGCGCAGACGCAGCTGCCCCGAGCATATGTGAAGTACGACGCGCTGATCGTCGCGACCGCCATCGCCTATGAGGCGACGCTCGTGACGCTCGACGGATGGCCGAAGCGGCTGACGAACCTGCCTATCCACGTCCGACACCCGGACGAGTTCAGAACCGCGCAGGAGTCCTTTTCATTCCCGTCTCCGGCGAAGTAGCTGTTGGCGGTTCTACGTCGGCGCGACGACGCACACGACGTCGAGTTCGCCGTGCTTGCGTGTTAGGTCGCGCTCGATGCCAGCAGGGTTCGGAAGCCGGTGATCTGGGTCGTAGACGAAACAGACGAGCGTTCGGCAGTGCGGATGCTCGGCGTAGCGTTTGATATCGATAATCAGCTCACCGCCGATGTCTCGCTTGCCGTCGTGCGCGTGCTTCTGCTCGAGAACGAGCTGCTCGTCCTTCAGGAGGAAGTCGACGCGCGAAGACTTGCCGGCGTACTCAGGCGCCCAGGATTCCGGCCGAACGTCATCGAAGTCCACTCGGAGGAGTGCATGAATGAGATCCTGCGCGTCGTGTTCGTCTTGAATCACGAGCGTGGGACGCTGTGCGTGCCGGACTTGCAGCTGACGAGCGACTCTGGGAAAGCGCCGACAGAGATGGAGCACGCGCTCGAGTCCCGTCGGCGCACGCCCGTTCGCGAGGCGCAACAGGCGCTCTGGTGTCCCAAGTACACCAAGAGCCTCTTCAATCGAATCGAGCACGGTGCGGGTCATCGAGGCGTCCTCGATGTCAGCGAACAGGTTCGAGAGAGGATCGAGACCGTTGAAGCGGGCGCTGTATAGAAGGCGCAGTGACGAGGTTGCGGTGAGAATGAGCCGGACGCCGCGCAGACCGCGAAGAATCTTCGTCCGTAGCTCGCTGCGCCTCGCCTCGCACCCGCTGCGGTCGACCTCCGTGTAAAGCGACATCTCGCTCCGGTCGTAGGTCGCTTCGTAGGCGACGAGCAGATCGCGGAAGCTCTCCAGTGCGGCGACCGCCTCCGTCTTCGTTTCGGGGTCTGTCAGGTCCACGATCAGGTCACGCGCCTAGTGGTCGCCGAGGTGGTCGCCGACCCGCCGCTGTGGATGCGTGCTCCACGTGGCCGTCGCCGCAACCCCCCAGGTTCACACCGTTTCTCCTCGTGGGCGCTGTAGGGATCGAACCTACGACTTTCACCGTGTGAAGGTGACACTCTTCCGCTGAGTTAAGCGCCCGGAAGTGAGGGGCTTTTCTTACTCGGCGGTGTGGCGGCTGTCAACCGCTGGGGACCGCGGGCCGTAGCGGGGGACATACGATGTGCCAGGCCGGGCGAGGCTTCGATTCTCGACATGGAAGCGAGGCAGGGGAGACACTAACGAGGATGAGCCCGCGCACCTCCCCCGCGCATCCGACGCCTGTCCGTCCCGTGCTCCTCGCGCTCGCGCTCGCCGCGGCGGCCGCGTGCGGGTCGCCCACAGACAGCGACGACGACAGCCCGACGCCGGAGCCCGGCGACACGCTCGAGGTGCAGCCGTCGCTCGCGCGGCTCGAGGTCGTGAACAACGTCGAGGCGAGCCAGGCGTTCACCGTCGAGCTCGTGAAGCCGAGCGGCACGCGCTTCGACGTGACCGACGACGTGCGGTGGACGCTCGGCGATCCGCTCATCGGCTCGTTCACCGGCGCCGTGTTCACCGCGCGCGGCGGCAGCGCGGGCCTCACCACCGCGACGGCGACGCTCGACACCGTCTCCGGCAGCGCGAACATCGAGGTGTTCGTGCGCGGCGTGCGCGTCGGACCGGGCGCGCCCGCCAACGCGCCCGACCTCTTCGCCACCGGCACGCTCGATCCCGCGGCGGCGCCGGAGATCGCGTATCCGGACGACCAGGTGATCGTGCCGCGCAACCTCGGCGACCTCGAGGTGCACTGGCGCGACGGCCACGGCCACGATCTGTTCGAGCTGTCGATGGTGAACGACCACGTCGACCTGAAGGTCTACCTGCCGGGCACCGGCGCGACGGGCTACTCGGCCTTCGAGACCGGCGAGTGGTACGCGGCGTCGATGGGCGGCGACGACATCACGATCAACGTGCGCGCGCTGACGGTCGCGAGCCCGGCGACGTTCGGCGCCGCCACCCCGCGCGTCATCAAGCTGACGGAGACCAACCTCGAGGGCGGCCTCTACTACTGGGCGGCGACGGCCGCCGGCGGCGCGCCCTACGGCATCTTCCGCCACGACTTCGGCAACCCGAACATGGCGGCCGAGCCCGTGTTCACGACCACCGAGGCCGGCCGCTGCGTCGCGTGTCACGTGCTCTCGCGCGACGGCGAGAAGATGGCGATCACGTACATGGGCGGCAACGGCGACTCCACGATCATCGACGTCGCCAGCCGGCAGCCGATGGTGCCGGCGATGCAGGAGTACTGGAACTTCGGGACGTACTCGCCCGACGGCACGCGGCTCGTGACGTCGCGGATGGGCACGCTCACGGTGCGCGACGGGACGACCGGCGTGGCGATCGGTGGCGCGAACGGCACGGTGCCGACCGGCGGCGCCTGGGTCACGCACCCCGACTTCTCGCCGCTCGGCAACCTGCTCCTCTACGTGCGCGGCACGGTGGTCCACCAGAACGCCGACTGGCACATCGCCAGCGGCGAGATCATGAGCGTGTCGTACGACGCCGCCACCGGCGCGTGGGGCACGCCGACGCCGATCATCAGCGGCAACGGCAACAACTACTACCCGTCGGTGTCGCCCGACGGCCAGTGGGTGCTGTTCAACCGCTCGACCGAGGACGCCTACGACGACGCCAGCGCCGAGCTGTGGGTCGCGCGCATCGACGGCTCGGGCGCGCGCAAGCTCGACCTCGCCAACGTCGGCGCCAACCTCACCAACTCGTGGGCGCGGTGGGCGCCCTTCCGCGCGACGTTCGGGCCCGACGGCGCGACCGAGGACCTCTACTGGATCACGTGGTCGAGCAAGCGCGACTTCGGCGTGCGGCTCGTCGGCGTGGGCCGGCCCCAGCTGTGGATGAGCCCGTTCTTCCCCGGGCGCGTCGCGGCGGGCGGAGATCCGACCGCGCCCGCGTTCCGGCTGCCGTTCCAGGACATCAGCTCGAACAACCACATCGCGCAGTGGACCGAGATCGTGGTGCCGATCGGCAAGATCCAGGAGACGCCCACGCGCGCCGGGCCCGGCCCGACGCAGATGAAGTGAAGTTGGCGGCCGGGGCAGGGGCACGGGCGCGGGCGCGGGTGGTACAGATCGGCGCATGCGCAGCGCCATCAGGACCTCGCAGGCGCCGGCGGCGATCGGGCCGTACTCGCAGGCCATCCGCTCGGGCGACCTCCTCTTCACGTCGGGCCAGATCCCGCTCGATCCGGTGAGCGGCAAGCTCGTCGAGGGTGACATCACCGCGCAGACGCGTCAGGTGATGGCCAACCTCCGCGCCGTGCTCGCCGCGGCCGGCGCCGACTTCGCCGACGTCGTCAAGACCACCATCTTCCTCGTCGACATGGGCGACTTCGCCGCGGTGAACGCCGTCTACGGCGAGCACTTCCCGGCGGCGCCGCCGGCGCGCTCGACCGTCGCCGTCGCGCGCCTGCCCAAGGACGCGCGCGTCGAGATCGAGATGATCGCGCGCACGCCTGGAGACGCGCCGTGAGCGGGGACTCGATCGAGAGCGTCCTCCAGGAGTCGCGGCTCTTCCCGCCGCCGGCGTCGTTCTCGGCGCAGGCGCGCGTCGGCAGCATGGCCGCCTACGAGGCGCTCGCCGCGCGCGCGGCCGCGGAGCCCGAGCGGTTCTGGGCCGAGATCGCGAGCGAGCTGACGTGGGCCGAGCCGTGGAAGCGCGTGCTCGAGTGGGACCTGCCCGACGCGAAGTGGTTCGTCGGCGGACGCACGAACGTCAGCGTCAACTGCCTCGACCGCCACCTCGCGGGCCCGCGCCGCAACAAGGCCGCGCTGCTCTTCGAGGGCGAGCCCGGCGACACGCGCGTCTACACGTACCACCAGCTCCACCGCGAGGTGTGCAAGGCGGCCAACGCGCTCGACGAGCTCGGCATCCGCGCCGGCGACTTCGTCGCGATCTACATGCCGATGATCCCGGAGGCGGTGATCGCGATGCTCGCGTGCGCCCGCATCGGCGCGCCGCACACGGTCGTGTTCGGCGGCTTCTCGGCCGAGGCCCTCGCCGATCGCATCAAGGACTCGCGCGCGCGGCTGGTGATCACCGCCGACGGTGGCTGGCGGCGCGGCGCGATCGTCCCGCTCAAGGACAACGTCGACAAGGCGCTCGAGGAGGTCGACGTGGAGAAGGTCCTCGTCGTGCGCCGCACCGGCGGCGACTTCTCGTGGAAGTCGCACCGCGACGTCTGGTGGCACGAGGCGGTCGACAAGGCGTCGCCGGTCCACGAGGCGCCGGCGCTCGACGCCGAGCACCCGCTGTTCTCGCTCTACACGAGCGGCACGACCGGCAAGCCCAAGGGCATCCTGCACACGACCGGCGGCTACCAGGTCGGCGCGTACTACACGACGCGCATGGTGTTCGACCTGCGCGACGAGGACGTGTTCTGGTGCACGGCCGACATCGGCTGGGTCACCGGCCACAGCTACGTCGTGTACGGGCCGCTCATGAACGGCGCGACGGTCGTGATGTACGAGGGCGCGCCCAACCAGCCGGGCCCCGACCGCTTCTGGGACATCATCGCGCGCTGGGGCGTGACCGTCTTCTACACGGCGCCGACGGCGATCCGCGCGTTCATGCGCTGGGGCGACGAGCACCCGGCGAAGCACGACCTGTCGTCCCTCCGGCTCCTCGGGTCGGTGGGCGAGCCGATCAACCCCGAGGCGTGGATGTGGTACCGCCGCGTGATCGGCGGCGACCGCTGCCCGATCGTCGACACGTGGTGGCAAACCGAGACCGGCGCGATCATGATCTCGCCCTTGCCGGGCGCGACGCCGACCAAGCCGGGCTCGGCGACGCGGCCGCTGCCGGGCATCGCGGCCGACGTGGTGAAGAAGGACGGGACGCCGTGCAAGGCGAACGAGGGCGGCTTCCTCGTCGTGAAGCGGCCGTGGCCGTCGATGCTGCGCACGATCTTCGGTGACCACGAGCGCTACACGAAGACCTACTTCGGCGACATCCCGGGCTGCTACTTCGCCGGCGACGGCGCGCGCAAGGACGAGGACGGCTACTTCTGGATCATGGGGCGGGTCGACGACGTCATCAACGTCGCCGGCCACCGCCTGTCGACGATGGAGGTCGAGAGCGCCCTCGTGTCGCACCCCAAGGTGGCCGAGGCCGCGGTCGTCGGCCGCCCCGACGAGCTCAAGGGCCAGGCGATCGTCGCGTTCGTGACGCCCAAGGGCGGCATCACCGCCGACGACGCGCTCGCCAGGGAGCTGCGCCAGCACGTCGTCGAGCAGATCGGCGCGCTGGCGCGGCCGGAGGAGATCCGCTTCGCCGACGCGCTGCCCAAGACGCGCTCCGGCAAGATCATGCGGCGGCTCCTGCGCGAGGTCGCGAGCGGCTCGACCGCGCGCGGCGACACGACGACGCTCGAGGACAACGCGGTCCTGGAGAAGCTGGCGCAGAGTTACCAGCAAGAGGAGTAGCGCCGGCCTGCGGCCGGCCGCTCCGGCCTCGGGCCTCGGGCCTCGGGCCTCGGGCCTCGGGAAGACGGCCTCGGGCGTCAGGGCGCGGAGGCGGGCTCGGTGGCGGCGGCCTCGGACGGATCCACGTTGGATTCGTTGTCGCCCTCGTCATCGTCGCCCATCTCGTCGGGATGAGTCGGGGCGTCGGGAGGCGTGGCGACGGGATCCGAGGCCTGAGGCCCTCCGTCCGAGGCCCGAGGCCCGAGGCCCGAGGCCTCAGGCGAGGCCTCGCCGGCCTTGGCGAGACCGGCGAGGTACTTGTCGAGAACCACGAGCACGTCCTCGTGGGCCCGGCGGATGAGGTTCTTGCGGCTCGGCGTGTGGCCGTTGGTGACGAGCGCGAAGGCGAGGGCGCGGCCGTTCGGCCCCTCGAGCAGGCCGGAGAGGGCGATGACCGTCGACAGCGTGCCGGTCTTGCCGTGGACGCGGCCACGCAGGCTGGTCGAGCGGAACCGGCTCCGCAGCGTGCCGTCGACGCCGCCCACGGAGAGCGACGTCTTCCACGCCTCGGCGCAGGCCGCCGCGCGCACCGGGTCGTCACCGTCGTGCAGGGCGAGGCCCGACGCGGCGCGCACGACCGACACGATCTGGCGCGGCGAGAACTGCGTGCGGTACGAGAGGCCGCTGCCGGTGTCGACGACGAGCTTGTCGCGCTCGATGCCGGCGGCGCGCGCCGCCCACGCGTACATCGCCTCGATGCCCTGGTCCATCGACG
Source organism: Kofleriaceae bacterium (assembly GCA_019912685.1). Classification (GTDB taxonomy): domain Bacteria; phylum Myxococcota_A; class Polyangia; order Haliangiales; family Haliangiaceae; genus UBA2376. The sequence goes on along the minus strand of JAIOII010001046.1, from coordinate 1,081 downwards.
GCGTCTGGTCGTGGGCGAGCGCGGTGGCGGTCGTGATCACGCGGTCGGAGAGCCAGTTGATGCTGCGCTTGTTGACCTTGGCGATGATGTGCGCGAGCGGCAGGCTCTGGTGCTCGGCGAGGGTCACCGGCAGCCGTCCGGTGGCGGCGGTCGCGTCGACGAACTCGGGGAGCTCGCGGATCGAGACGTCCCCCTTCACCTCGACGCCGGCGTCGCGCAGCGCGGCGCGCAGGATGTGAGCCGTGTGCAGGTTGCGTCCCTTGGTCCAGACCCAGCGCGACGCCGACTTGCCCTTGCCGATCGCGCCGGCGACCGAGATCGCGAGGCGCTGCGTGCCGTCGTCGCGCGTGACGATCTTGCCGTCGACGGTGAGCCGGCCCTTCACGCGCGCGCGCTTGCCGGTGGTAGCCGTGGTCGTGACCTCGATGAAGTCGGTCGCCGGCGTGACGGTCACCGTCGGCGCCGCGCCGGGCGCGCCCGCGGTGACGTCGACCCGCACGCGGCTGCGGAAGATGCCGTCGCGCGTCGCGGTCTCGCCGACGAGCACGTTGCCGTCGATGCGCGTCACGCCCGACGCCGCGAGGCGCGCGCCGAGCTTGCGGACGTCGTCGATGCCGAGGGTCGGGTCGTAGCTGCCGAGGAGGTAGACGTCGCCGCTGATGACGCCGTCGGTGCCGGGCGTCGCGCCCAGCACGCGCGTCGCGTAGCGGAAGTCGGGCCCGACGAGATCGAGCGCCGCCGCGGTCGAGATCAGCTTCACGTTCGACGCCGGGTTGAGCGGATCGTCCGGGTGAACGGCGAAGAGCTCCTTGCCGGTGGCGGCGTCGACGACGTAGAGGCCGGTCGTGCCGTGGCGGAGCGGTCCGCGGAGGATCTTCTCGATCTCCTCGGCGGTCGCTTCCTCGCGCGTCAGCTCGGCGATCGCGCGGCCGTGCGACTTCGTCGGCGCGCGCAGGGCGCCGTGCACCATCACCATCGCGGCCGCCGGCCGCGATGGCGCGACCGTGCGCTTGCCCGGGCGCACCGCGCGCGTCGTCTTCGTCGCGGGCGAGCTGTCGGGGCTCGTGCAGGCGTTCACCAT
>JAIOII010001045.1 GCA_019912685.1 Kofleriaceae bacterium | reverse complement strand
GGCTCGTGGCGCGCGCGATCGATCGCGGTCTGCCGCGCGGCGCGGGTCGAGCGGACACAGTCCGAGGCGCTGATGGCGCGTCGTACGAGCTGCCTCGATCGCCGGCTCGCGGCGCTGGCCGCGCGCACCGCCGCGTTCCGTACGGGCGAGGCGGTGATCGTCGAGGACGCCGCGGCCGCCGTCGAGGCGCTGCCGTCGCTCGACGACTGCGACAACACCGAGGCGCTCCTCGCGTACACCACGCCGATCGCGCCCGAGCTGCGCGGACGGATCGCGGCGCTCGAGACCCGGCTCGACGAGATCGACGCGCTCGCCGTTCGCGGTCAGGAGCGCGAGCAGGTCGCGGCCCTCGCGGCCGTCGTCGCCGACGCGCCGTCGCTGGCGTATCCGCCGCTCCTGGTGCGCGCCCTCGAGCAGCAGGCGCTGGCGACGCGTGACGGCGCGACGTCGATCGAGCCGACGCTGCGCGCGCTCGTGCAGGCCGCCGCCGAGGCGCGCGACGATGCGGCGGTGGTCCGCGCGTGGAGCCTGCTCATCGAGGACCTCGCGGTTCGCCAGGGCAAGCTCGCCGAGGCCAAGGCGCTCGAGCCCGTCGCCGAGGCGGCGCTCGTGCGCGCCGGGTCGACGCCGCCCTTGCGCTACCAGCTGCAGTCCGCGCTCGCGCGACGCGCGCTCGCCTCCGACGAGGTCGAGCTCGCGCTCGCGCGCTGGAAGGACGCGCTCGCCGCCGCAGGCACCGCCGCCGAGCGCGCACGCGTCGCCGCCGCCATCGCGACGGCGCTCGCGGCGCGCGATCGACACGTCGAGGCGCTGCCGTTCGCCGAGGACGCCGTGCGCGCGTCGGAGGAAGCACGCGGCGGGCAGCACCCGGAGACGGCTGCGCGCCGCCGGCTGCGCGACGAGATCCGCGTCAGCGCCGCGGCGCCGTGATCAGGGCCCGAGACCGACCCAGACGGCGCCGTCGTCGCCGAGCTCCTTCTTCCAGATCGGCACGCGGTCCTTGAGGCGATCGATCATGGCGCGGCAGGCGGTGAAGGCCTCGGCACGGTGCGGCGCCGCGGCCGCGATGACGACGGCGAGGTCGCCGATGGTGAGGGTGCCGGTGCGGTGCTCGACGGCGAGGCGGGCGCCCGGGACCTCGGCCTCGATCTCGGTGATGAGGTCGCGCATGACCTTCTCGGCCATCGGGCCGTAGGCCTCGTACTCGAGGCGCTCGACGGTGACGCCGCGGCTGTGGCGACGGACCAGGCCGGTGAACGTGCAGATGCCGCCCATCTCGGGACCGGTGACGGCGGCCAGGCAGCGATCGAGGGAGAGCGGCTCGCCGGTGAGGAGGACGTGGCGCGCGTTGCCGCCGGCGACGGGCGGGATGAGGACGAGCTCGTCGCCCTCGGCGAGCGGCGCGTCCGGCTCGGCCATCGCGTGGTTCACGGCGATGCGGTAGCGGCCGCGGAGCTGCGCGACGACGCCGTGGCGCGCCTCGAGCGCGGCGATCGCGTCGGCGACGGTGGCGCCGGCCGCGAGCTCGAGGGGCTCACCCTCGACGCCGAGGCGCTCGCGGAAGACGGCGAAGTAGAGCACCTGGATCCGCATCTCCTCATTAGGTACCGTCTCGCCGCGATGCCGTCCAGCGACGTGCTCCGTCTCTACCGGCAGATCTGGAAGGTCGCGCGGCGAATCCCGCGCGGGAAGGTCGCGACGTACGGACAGGTCGCGGAGCTGGCGGGGATCCCAGGGGGCGCGCGGGTCGCGGGCGCGGCGATGCGCGCGAGCAAGGGGCTGCCGTGGCAGCGGGTGCTCGGGAAGCGCGGGAAGAACCGCGCGGGGGTCGCGATCCTGGATCCGGTGGGCGCGGCCGTGCAGCGGCGGCTGCTCGAGGCCGAGGGCGTCGAGGTCACCGACCGTGGGTTGATCGATCTCGTGCGGTACGGCTGGGTGCCGCCGCGCTGACTACCGCGTCTCGTCGTTGCCGATGCTCGGCTGGGGCGCGCCGCCGCTGCCCGACTCGGGGCTGTCGGGCGCGGGCGGCTGCATCGCCTCGACCTTCGGGGCCTCGCTGGTGCCGCCGCCGGGCGACGTGGGCGGCACAAGCGAGG
>JAIOII010001044.1 GCA_019912685.1 Kofleriaceae bacterium | reverse complement strand
CACGACCGCGTCGAAGCGCTCGCCCGGCGGCGGCGCGGCGACGACGCGCCCGGGGACGGCGCGGTCCTCGCCCTCCTCGCGCAGACGGAAGCCGTCGCGCTCGACGGCGGCGCGGATGTCGGCGTTGGTCGACACGGCGGTGACGTCGGCGCCGACCTCGGCGAGCGTGCCGGCGACGATGCCGCCGATGCCACCGGCGCCCATGACGAGCACCCGCACACGTTCGACTGGTTCATCCGCGTCCACGACGCAGTTCTACACCAGCCTCACCCTTACCCTTACCCTTACCCTTACCCTTCTGCGCGTCGCCCTCTCCGACTCGCCCTCACACTCCGACGAACTTTCCGTAGCGCTCGATCCGCTCCCCCAGCCGCGCGCCCAGCAGCTCGTGCGCCTCCGCGAGCGCCGCGTGGATCCGCCGCGCCTCCTCCTGGTAGCTGCGCCGCTTCTCCGCCGTCCAGTAGTGCGGCGGCTCCTCGAGGTTGTTGATGCGGTCGGCGAGCTTCACGACCCACACCTCGCGCGGGCACTCGCGGATGCGGCGCAAGCTGTCGTCGAGCTGCTCGCCCTTGGGCAGCCCGGGATCCTTGCTGAGCGCCGCCACCCCGCGCGCCACCGCGTCACCGAACCGCGCCGCCACCTCCGCCGCCGCCGTGCCGGTGTCCTCGACGACGTCGTGGAGGAGCGCGCACACGACCGCCAGATCCGGATCCGCCACCGGATCGAGCGCGATGCCGCGCATCACCTCCGCCGCCACCGAGGTCAGGTGCACGAGGTACGGGCGCTCGCTGCCCGGCAGCTTCTGCCCGGCGTGGCGGTCGGCCGCGAACTGCAACGCCTCGACGTACTTCTCCGGGCTCCACATGTGTAGATACTCGCACCGCATGGCCACCGACGTCCTGCGCGCCGTCACGCTCAACATCTGGAACCGCCAGGGGCCGTGGCCCCAGCGCCTGCCGCTCATCCGCGACGGCCTCGCGGCGCTCGAGCCCGACGTCGTCGGCCTGCAGGAGGTGCTCGGCTTCCCCGGCATGCCGAGCCAGGCGCACGAGATCGCCGAGCCCCTCGGCTGGCACGTGCACCACGTCCCGGCGTGGAACGTCGGCGGTGGGCTCACGTTCGGCAACGCGATCCTCAGCCGCCATCCGCTGCTGGACGCGCAGAGCCTGCCGCTGCCGTCGCCCCCCGGCTACGACACGCGGACCGCCGCCTTCGCGCGCGTCGACGCGCCGCACGGGCCCTTCCCGGTGTTCGTCACGCACCTGACTTACCAGCACCACATGGCCAGCGCGCGCTGCCAGCAGGTGCGCGCGCTCACCGAGCATTTGAAGGCGCTCGCGTCGACCGACGGACCCCCGCCGATCCTCATGGGCGACTTCAACGCCGATCCGGACGCCGACGAGATGCGCTTCCTGCGCGGGCTCACGCCGCTCGGCGGCGAGAGCGTCTACTTCGCGGACGCGTGGCTGGCGACCGCGGGACAGGCACCCGACGCCGGGCCCGGCTGGACGTACGACCGGCGGAACCCCTACGCCTTTCGCTCGCGGGAGCCGTCCCGGCGCATCGACTACATCTATGTCCGCGGACCGGACCGGCACCTGCGGGGTGAGCCGCTCTCTGCCCGGGTCTGCCTGAACGAGCCCGTGGACGGCGTCTGGCCCTCGGATCACTTCGGTTTGTTCGCCGAGATCCAGGGCGCCACCCGCCCGCACGACCCGTTCTAGCCCCGCGCGGCCCTTATAGAAGTGCGCCGTCGGTTTCGGTTCCGGCCCAACACACGCTAGAATTTTCGGGCGATGGAAATCACCTTCTGGGGCGTCCGGGGAAGTTACCCGGTGCCCGGACGCGCGACGATCCGCTACGGCGGTCAGACGTCGTGCGTGGAGGTGCGGACGTCGAGCGGCAGCTCGCTCATCATCGACGCCGGCACGGGCCTGCGCGCGCTCGGCCAGAAGCTCGCGCGCGAGGGCGTGCAGCGCCGTCACCACATCCTGCTCTCGCACGTGCACTGGGATCACATCCAGGGCCTGCCGTTCTTCGAGCCGGCCTACATCTCGGGCAACGCGGTCGAGGTGTACGCGCTCCTCACCGCCGCCGACGAGCTGCAGCAGGTGATCGGCGGCATCACGCGCCACGAGTTCTTCCCGGTGCCGCTCGAGGCGGTGCCCGCCGAGATCAACTTCCACGAGGTCGATCCCGGCCTGCCGATGCTCGTCGAGGACGTGACCGTCCTGCCCTTCGCGCTCAACCATCCGTTCGGCTCGGTCGGCTACCGCCTGGACGCCGACGGCACGAGCGTCGCGTACGTGAGCGACACCGCGCCGTTCACCGACGTGCTCCACAAGCAGCACTTCCTGCCCGGGCTCGAGACGCTCACCGACGAGGATCGCCGCGTGCTCGGCGACATGCGCGCCGCCCTCGTGAAGTCGCTCAAGGGCTGCGACACGGTCATCTACGACACGCACTTCCTGCCCGAGGAGTACGCGCGCTTCCCGCACTACGGCCACTCGACGCCCGACCAGGCGCTCGAGATCGTCGCCGGCAACGACGTGCGGCGGCTCATCCTCTATCACCACGCGCCGTCGCACACCGACGACCAGATGGACGAGATCGCCGCGCGCTACAAGGAGAAGGGCGCGGCGGTCGGCGTCGACGTGATCACCGCGTGCGAGGGCATGGTGCTCAAGGTCGGCCCGGTCAGGGCGGCGGCGGCAGCCGCGGGGCCGCCGTGAAGATCCGCTTCTGGGGCGTGCGCGGCTCGTTCGCGATGTGCGGGAAGGAGTTCCTGCGCTACGGCGGCAACACGTCGTCGATCGAGCTCGTCACCGACGCGGGCGGGCGCCTGCTCATCGACCTCGGCACCGGCGCGACCGAGTACGCGAAGACGCTCATGGCGACGGAGTTCGGCCAGGGCAAGGGCAAGCTCGCGGTGTTGCTCACGCACACGCACCTCGATCACATCCAGGGCCTGCCGTTCTTCACGCCGTTCTTCATCAAGGGCAACCAGCTGCGCATCCTCGGCGCCGATCCGGCGGGCTCGACGCTCAAGGGCACGCTGCAGAACCAGCTCGCACCGCACTACAGCCCGCTCAACGGCCTCGAGAACCTCGCCGCCGGCGTGAGCATCGAGAGCTTCCTGCCCGGCACGGAGCTCACGATCGACGAGTTCGAGGTCACGACCGCCGCCGTGCCGCACGGCACGATGTGGACGACCGCGTTCCGCATCAAGGCCGACGACAAGGTCGTGACGGTGCTCTCCGACGTCGAGTACCCGGCGCCGCACCGTCCGACGCGCGAGGCGTTCGCGCTGGCGGCGGGCGCCGACCTGCTCGTGCACGACGCGATGCACGACGACGCGGCCTACGCGATGGCGCGCGGCTGGGGCCACTCGCCGGTGTCGGCCGGCGTGCACCTCGCCGGCGCGGCCGGCGTCGGCAAGCTCGCGCTCTTCCACCACAGCCCCGACGCCACCGACGCCGCCATCGACCGCATGGTCGAGGCGGCGCAGGCGCGCACCTCGATCCCGGTGATGGCCGCGGCCGAGGGCACGTATCACGACGTCTGACGTGGCCCTCAGCGCGAGAAGTACCCCGGCCAGCGACAGCGGTGAGGAGGCGCGCGCGTTCCTGCAGGCGCGGCTCGCGCTCTACTGGAAGGTCCTCTTCTTCATCATGCTGGTCGCGTCCGGCCTCGCGCTGGCGGGGGCATGGAAGAGGATCGGCGGCGACCTCGTCATGGACTTGCTCCTGGCGGTCAGCGCGGCCGGGCTCTGGTGGGTGTGCCGGCGCGGCGCGTACTCGCTCCGGTTCCTGCGCTGGTTCGAGTCGCTCGCGCTGCTGCTGTGGTTCTCGTGCGCATCACTCCTTCCGCGCTACACGCTCGTCGGGTTCGCCGAGGAACGGCGGCTCGCGACCGCCGAGGGCGCGCTCTACGCCGACGCGTACCTCTCGATCCTGGGCATGGTCGGCGTCGCGATGTGGGTCAGCCTCCGCGCCGCGCTGGTGCCGTCGTCGCCGTGGCGCACGATCGCCCACACGGCGATGGTCGGCGTACCGACCATCGTCACCCCGTCGCTCGTGATGCCGGACGGTGCCGGCGGGCTCACGCTGCGACCGCTCGACTCGGCGGTGTTCCCGTGGATGCCGGCCGCGCTGATCATGGTGTGGTTCTTCGTCATGCTCACGTGCGCGGTCATCTCGAAGGTGATCTACGGGCTGCGCGCGGAGATCCGCGAGGCGCGACGCCTGGGGCAATACGTGCTCGAGCGCAAGATCGGCGAGGGTGGGATGGGCGAGGTCTATCGCGCGCGGCACGGGATGATGCGCCGGCCGACCGCGCTCAAGCTCCTGCGCGCCGACCAGGCCGCCGAGAGCAAGATGATCCGGTTCGAGCGCGAGGTGCAGCTGACGGCGCGCCTCACCCACCCCAACACCATCACGATCTTCGACTACGGTCGCACCGACGACGGCATCTTCTACTACGCGATGGAGCTCCTCGACGGGGCCAACCTCCAGCGCGTCGTCGACGTCGGCGGCGCCCAGCCCGAGGCGCGCGTCGTGCGCATCCTGACCATGGCCTGCGGCGCGCTGGCCGAGGCGCACGCCATCGGCCTCATCCACCGGGACATCAAGCCAGCGAACATCATGCTGTGCAGCCAGGGCGGCGAGCGCGACGTGGTCAAGCTCCTCGACTTCGGGCTGGTGAAGGAGCTGGCGATCGACGGTGACGCCAAGGTCTCCGTCGCCAACACCTTGACCGGCACGCCCCAGTACATGGCGCCGGAGTCGATCGTCGACGCCGACTCCGCCGACCCCCGCGCCGACCTCTACGCCCTCGGCGCCGTTGCCTACTTCCTGCTCGCGGGTGGCGAGGTCTTCCGCGGCAAGTCCGTCGTCGAGGTCTGCAGCCAGCATCTGCACCAGCCGCCGGAGCCGTTCGCGGCGCGCGGCGTGACGGTCTCCGCCGAGCTCGAGGCGATCGTGCTGGCGTGCCTCGAGAAGGATCCGGCTCGCCGCCCGCAGAGCGCGCTCGAGCTGCGGCGCCGGCTCGAGGCGTGTGCGGTCGAACCGTGGGGCGACGAGCACGCGCGGCAGTGGTGGCTCGAGCACCAGGCGGCGCTGGCCGGTGACGCGGCTCCCGGTAGCGGAGTCGGCCGGACCATCGCCGTCGACGCGTCACGATCGTAGGCGACGTTCGAGCGTGAGCCCCATCCGCTCCATGCGGCGATACAGCGCCTGTCGACTCATGCCGAGCTCGACCGCCGCCTTCGAGATGACGCCGCCCGTCTTCACCAGCGCCTCCTCGATCATCGCGCGTTCGGGATCGTGCTCGCGGGGAGCGCCGTCGTCCGCATCCGTGGCGCGCGTCGTCGGGCCGCTCTCTCCGAACCCGAGATCTTCGAGCTCGATGGTGCGATCGCGGCAGACGAGGGTCGCGCGCTGGATGCGGTTCTGTAGCTCGCGCACGTTCCCCGGCCACTCGTGGGCGAGCAGGGCATCCCGCGCGGCCGGGGAAAACGTCGCCGGCGCCTGCCCGTCGGTGGCGAAGCGGGCGAGGAACCGTTCGGCGAGCGCGATGATCTCGTCCGGGCGCTGGGCGAGCGGAGGCACGCGGACCTCGATCACGTTGAGGCGGAAGTAGAGATCCTCCCGGAACCCGCCCGACGCGATCGCGCGGGTCAGGTCGACGTTGGTCGCGCTGATGACGCGGACGTCGACCTTGCGGGTCGTGCTCGAGCCCAGGCGCTCGAACTCGCCCGTCTGCAGGACGCGGAGGAGCTTCTGCTGCCCGGCCATGGGCAGGTTGCCGATCTCGTCGAGGAACAGGGTCCCACCGTGCGCGGCTTCGAACCGCCCGATCCGCGGCTTGGTGGCGCCGGTATACGCGCCGGCTTCGGCGCCGAACAGCTCCGCCTCGAGCAGCTCGTCGGGCAGCGCGCCGGCGTTCACCTTGATGAAGGGCCGTTCGCGGCGCCGCGAGTTGGCCTGGACGATCTCGGCGAGCTTCTCCTTGCCCGCGCCGTTGGGACCCGTGATGAGGATCGGCGCGTCCGAGGGGGCGACGTTCACCGCGAGCGAGACGGCCGCGTGCATCACCTCGCTGGAGTAGACCAGCCCGCACAGGTCGGCCTTGATGGCGAGATCCTGCCGGGCGCGGCGGCTGCGTGCGCGAAAACGGGCGTTCTCCTCCGCCAGCGCGCGCACGTGGAGCAGGTTCTTCACGTCGCGCACCAGCTTCGCGTCGTCCCACGGCTTGGCGATGTAGTCGGTGGCGCCTTCCTTCACCAGCGCCACGACCATCTCGATCGACGCCCAGGCGGTCATGAGGAGCACGGGCAGCGTGGCGTCGAGCTTGCGCATCGCCCGGAACAGCTCGACGCCCTCGGCGCCCGACGTCGCGTTCGCGGTGAAGTTCATGTCCTGGATGACGACGCCGATCTCCTCGCGAGCGATGAGCTCCAGCGCCTCCGCCGGGGTGCTGGCGGCCAGCGTCCCGATTCCGTACTGCTCGAACAGGATCTCCAGCGCCGTGCGGATCGAGCGCTGGTCATCGACGATGAGCACCTTCATGGAGCTGCACAGCATAGCTGCATCAGGCGTCATCGCGTCACCGCGAACGTGCACGTGTAGCTCACGTCGGTCATGACCGGTCGCCGGTTCGTGTCGAGCGGGGCTTGCCAGCGCGATCCGGCCAGGGTCTGCCGGCACGCGGTGCCGAAGCCGGGCGCGCTCTCGGAGACGATCCGGATCGATCCGACGTTGCCGTCGGCGAGGATGCGGGCGCGAACGACGGCCTTGCCCGTGAGCCCGGCGCGACGCGCTTCGCGCGGGTAGTTCGCCGCGAGCGCCGTGTCGAGGTCGGGGGCTCGCGGGGCTCGCGACAGGTTCGCGATCGGGACCAGGCGGTCGGCCGGCTGCCGGGGCGGCGAGGCTCGCACGGGACCTCGCCGCGTCGAAGGCGCCGCGGCCGCGATCGGACCGGTCATCGGCTCACCG
>JAIOII010001043.1 GCA_019912685.1 Kofleriaceae bacterium | reverse complement strand
CTCCCTCGGCGCCGGGAGCCTGCTACCCGGCGCGTCACCGCTTACCGGGGCGGGACTTTCACCCGCTGGGTCACCACAGCATGACGCCGGGTTCCCGGCGGCTTCGCCGCCGGGGTTTCCGTCGTCTTCACGACGCACCATCGCGCGGAATGTACACAGGATGAACGTCGGAGTGCTACGATCGAGGCATGAGCGACGAGCGGCGCGCCGAGCGAGCACGGGCCCGCCGGCAGTGGCCGGTCGTCCGCGGCCGCGTCGACGACCAGACGTCCGAGCTCCTGCTCGACGTGCCGCCCGCGCGGCGTGTCGCGATGGTCTGGGCGTTGACCGTCGATGCCTGGGCGCTCCGTGGAGAAGCCATTCCCGACTACGCGCGCGGGGAAGCACCTGGCCGCGTCGTCCGCCCGGGCGAGCGGTGACCACACCCGAGCTCAACGACGATTTCCGCGATCTGCTCCAGTGCCTGCGTGAGGCCAGCGCGCAGTTCCTGATCGTCGGCGCCCACGCGCTCGCGGCGCACGGCCTGCCGCGCGCGACCGGAGACCTCGACGTGCTCGTCCGCCCGGATGCCGCCAACGCATCCCGCGTCTTCCGCGCGCTCGCCGCGTTCGGTGCGCCGCTCGAAGCTCACGGCGTCAGCGCGAGCGACTTCACGACGCCCGGCACGATCTACCAGATCGGGCTCCCACCGCGTCGCATCGACATCCTCACCGAGATCAGCGGCGTGTCGTTCGACGACGCCTGGTCATCGCGCATCGAGCTTCCCGTGCTCGGCGAGCCGCTGGCCTTCCTCGGGCGCGAGGCGCTCATCGCCAACAAGCGGGCAGCCGGCCGGCCGAAGGATCTGGCCGATGTGCTCGCGCTCGAGGCCCCCGGCGACGACGAACCGTCAGCGCGGTAGCGCGGCGCCGATGGCGCGGATGCGCGCCTGGATGTCGGTGGCGGTCGCGATGCGCTCGGCCGAGTCCTTCACGAGGCAGGCGGCGACGAGCTCGTCGAGGGCGGGCGGCACGGACGGCTCGAACGCGGAGAGCGGCTGGGCCTCGGTGAAGAGGTGGTGGGCCATGACGTTGCCGTCGAGGAACGGCGGCCGGCCGGAGACGAGCTCGAAGAGGGTGCAGCCCAGGGCGTAGAGGTCGGCGCGGTGGTTGATGTTGGTGCCGTTGATCTGCTCGGGCGCCATGTAGAGCGGCGTGCCGCGCACGTCGGTCTGGCGGATCTCGATCTCGCGCAGGACGCGGGCGATGCCGAAGTCGCCGAGCTTCACCACCTTGTCGCGCGAGACGAAGATGTTGGCCGGCTTGATGTCGCGGTGCACGACCTTCTTGCCGTGCGCGTACGCGAGGCCGCTGCACAGCTGATCGATGACGCCGAGCGCGGTGCGCAGCGGCAGCTTGCCGCCGCGCTCCTGGAGGAGGCGGTCGACCGTCGTGCCGTCGACGAACTCCATGATGATGTACGTGTCGCGCTCGTCGGTCGCCTGATCGTGCACGGCGACGATGTTGGGGTGGTTGAGCTGGGCGAGCGCCTTGGCCTCGGACAGGAACAGGGTCATCGCCTGCGGGATCTCGCGCACCGAGCGCGCGAGGATCTTCACCGCGACGGTGCGCTCGAGGTTCTCGTCCCACGCCTTGAACACGACGCCCATCGCGCCGCGGCCGAGCTCGGCGTCGATGCGATACCGCCCCAGCACTCTCGCGCCGACCTCGGGCTCCTCATCGCTGATCGTCGCCGCGCCGGCCGGGATCGAGTCCGAGGGCATCGCCTGCGTCGCCGCCGTGGGCAGGGGCTGCGCGTTGGGCTCGATCGCCGGCGCATGCTCCGCCGGCCCCAGCGTGAGCCCGTCGGAGACCTCGGCGAGGCGGCGCTCGCGCACGAGGTTGACGTTCAGCTTCTTGATCTGGGCGGCGGCGATCGGCAGCGGCTTCTCGAAGCGCATGTCGCCCGGGTCGATCACGAGCGTGTGCGGGCCGACCGTGGCGTAGAGCGTCGCGCGCCCGTCGGCGTCGGTGTAGACCTTGTCGGCGAGATCGTTGTCGAGCCACACCGCGATGCCGCCGCGGCGCGTGTCGTGGATCGCGATCTGCACCTCGGCGACCGGCATGCCGAGGTCGACCTGGGCGACGGCGGTCTTGCCGCGCGCCACGTCGATCTTGCGGGTGTGGATCGGCGGCACGACGCGATCGGCGTGATCGCGGACGTACACGCCGTACACGTGCGCGTACCAGGTGCCCGGCGGCACGCGGAACGTCGTGCGCGGTCCGACGAGCCGGGCGCTCTTGCCCTTCACCTCGTGGCCCGCCTTGCGCGTCTCCTTGCGCCAGCGCGGCGGATCGTCGATCGCCGGCCGCTGCGGCGACGCGCTGACCTCGACGCAGATCGCCTCCTCGCTGCCGTCGGGATCGAGCGTGATCTCGACGACGATGCCGCTGCGGCCGCGCAGGATGAAGTAGCCGGCGACGAGGAGGAGCGCGAGCACGATCGCGCCGAGGAGCGGGAGCGTGGTCGTGTTCCAGCCGACGAGGCCGCGCGCGCCGGGCGCCGTGCCGGTCACCTCGTGCGCCATGCCCGACCGCCGATCGAAGGCGACCAGGCGGAGGCGCGCGTCGCCTCCGCTCGCCGACACCTGGTAGAGGACGACGTGCGACGCGCCGAGATCGTCGGCGAGCGCCTCGAGGCGATCGCGCGCCAGCGGCTGCGTGACCTTGTTGCGCGCGAGGACCGCCGACCCCGCATCGGCCGCGACCCGATGCCCGTGCTTCTCGAGGGCCGCGACGAGCGGCGGTCGCAACGGGCCCGGCTTCGCGACCCGCAGGGAGAAGAAGCCCGGCGACGGCGACGGGAGCTGGACGACGGCGACGCCGGCGCCCGCGGGCAGCGGCAGCGCGGCGACG
>JAIOII010001042.1 GCA_019912685.1 Kofleriaceae bacterium | reverse complement strand
GGCTTACCGACACTTGTTCCGATGTATCGGTGTTCTGTTCCGCGACGGCGCGGCGGCTACGGCGTCGCGAGGAACGGGAAGCGCAGCGACTCCGTGGTGACGTCGGCGTCGGGCGGCAGCATCGTGCGCAGCTTCGCGATCGCAACGTCGAGCACCTGGTCGACGTTGACGCCAGCGCGCGGCGCGTGCGGCACGCTGATCGGCACGCCCGGCGGCGGCGACAGTGCGGCGTAGGCGGCGCAGCACGCGGCGGCGCCCGCCTGCTTCTGTTCGGGCGTGGCGCCCTCGGTGAGCGCGATGCGGATGCAGTCGAGAAGGTCGGTCATGGTGGTCTCCGGGGTTTGTCTCGCCGCTGGTGAGACGATTGGGTTGCGGGCTCAGAACGGAACGGCTTCTTCCTCGACGGGCTGGCCGAGGACGTTGTCGCGGGGACGCAGGCGGCGGATGAGGCGGGCTTCCTCGTCGATCGCGTCGGCGGCCGAGGTCACGCGCACGGCGACCTCGCACGCGCCGCGTGGATACGTGAGTCCAGGGTCGTGGCCTTCGGCGTACTGGCCGCGCCAGAAGCCTTTCCACCGGCGCCACTCCTGAAAATGTCGTGTCAACGTCTCGTAGAGGCGGCCCGTCGACGATTCGCCGACGTAGACGATCTCGCGCGAGCTGCGATCGCGGATGACGTAGACGCCAGAGCTGCCGCGCAGCGCGCGCAGCCACTCGGGGTACGGCTCGCCGCGCTCGCCGACCGGGCGATAGGTGAGCGCACCGTTGCGCAGGCCGGCGCCGTGGAGCGGGATGCCCTCGGCGCGCGCCTCGCGCTCGACGATCGATCGGTAGCCGTCGACGGGGATCCAGGGCTCACCGGGGATCGAGTGGCCCCAGGGCTTCATCGCCGGGCCCCAGCCGGTGCGCGGCACGCCGATCGCGCGAGCGACGGCGGCGAGCTGGTCGGCGGGCACGCGCAGATCGAGGTGGAGGTGCGGACCGGCGCTGTTGCCGGTGTTGCCCGAGAAGCCGATCACCTCGCCGCGCCCGACCTGGGCGTCGATATCGACCAGCGTCCGCGACAGGTGCATGTAGCGCGAGGTCATGCCCGACGCGTGGCGCACGCCGATCCAGCGTCCGGCGTCGCCGACGTCCTCACGCTGCACGCGCGTGACGACGCCGCTGTCGACGGCGCGGATCGGCGTGCCGACGGGCAGCGGGATGTCGAGCGCGCGGTGCAGCCGATCGCCGCGCGGTCGCGCCCAGCCGCTCGAGACGATGGTCTTCACGTCCGCCGGCGTCGGCCGGCCGAGCTCGAACAGACGCGTCGTGGCTCGCGCCTCGGCGCGCTTCGGTCGGAGCGCGAGCATCCCGAGCGCGCCGCCGCCGATCACCAACAGGGGGAGCGCGCCGTCACGCATGGCTGCCTCCGACCCGCCAGACGTCCACGCCCGCGGCGCGGAGCCCGGCGATCAGATCGTCCACGGTTCCCTGACGAGCGGCGCCGGTGGCGAAGACCTCGGCCGCGCCCGTGCGTCGCGCGGCGGCGACCGCCTCGTCGCTGGTGACGTGCGCGCCGTCGGCGGTGATGCCGGCGTCGGAGATACGGATCCGGACACGACGCGGCTCGGCACTGGCTGCGCCGCGCTTACCGCCACGTCCCCAGCCCTTCCCACCGAGCAAGAGCCACGCGAGCAGCACACCGCCGCCGACGACCGCGGCGGTCTTGCCGTGCTTGCGCCGGTCGTCCGCCATCACACGGCTCCACTCGCCGGCGGATCGACCTGCGAAGGCGAGGTCACCGGCTCATCGTCCTTCACGACGATCACCGGCGCGGTCTCGGGGCGCGGCCCGGCGTCGTAGCCCTCGGCCTGGTCGCGCGCCTGCTCACGGAGGAACTGCGTGGTGACGAGCTTCGCGAACTTCACCTTCTTCAGGTTCGACAGGTGCGGGCTCGCGCCAGCCTGCTTCGCTGTCGCGGCGACGTCGTCGATCGTGAAGTCGTCGAAGCCGCGCCGGCTCAGGTAGCTCGCGACGTGGCCGACGCCGGCGCGCTCGGAGTATCCGCCGTTCCACCCGAACGTCAGCAATTCAACAAACAGCGGGTTCGTCCAGTCGACCTGGAGGTTCGGCGCCTCGGGGTGGAAGCGCGCGTAGCCGTCGATGATCCGGCCGAGCACGTCCGACGCGATCGCGACGTTGACCGCGGGATCGAGCAGGTCGCGCCGCTCGTAGCGCGTGCCGTGGCGCTGGTTGTAGTCCTTGCGCACGACCTCGACGACCTGGAGCAGGCCCCAGGCCGGGCCGCCGGTCGCGCGCGGGTTCATCCCGGACTCGTGCGCCGCGAGCGCGCGCAGGTACGCGACCGGGATGTCGCGGCCGTACTCGGCGAACAGCGGGTCGTAGCTGCGCGACGCGAGCTTGATGCGCTCGGCGCGAGCGGGCGGTTTGGCCTCCGTCGGACGACGCGGCGGCAGCGCCGGCGACGACGACGCGATCGCGAGTACGTCGCTCGCGTCCTGCGCGGCGCGCTTCTGCTTCTCGCGATCGTGGTAGAGCCACAACCCACCCGCGCCGAGCGCGGCGATGAGGAGGAGGTTGGTGTCGGGGGTGGTCATGGTGGGATCCAGTGCGGCGCGGGAACGCCGCGGTGAGGGTGGAGACGAGGAAGTGCGATCGGTGTCTGGAGTCGCGCGAGCGACACGCGTGGTCCTGGGTTACAGGTTCAGTGCGCAGTCACTCGGAGTCGGATCGGATCACTCGCGGCGGATGACGATGGCGATCGCACCGGGCACGCTGGCTCCGTCACCGGAGCCCTGCTCGGGCTTCTCGCTCTCACCGTCCGTCGGAGCCGGAACCTCGACGGGCGCGACCTGATAGGTCGGCGTCGTCGAGGCCCAGCCGCACCAGCCCTGACCCGGCGCGGGCTGCCCCTTGCCGGAGTACGCGGGCGTGTTCGAGCCGATCAGGCTCCACAGCCACCCGAGGATCCCGGCACGGCACGGCGCCGCGACGGTCACCACGGGCGGGGCAGGCATGTTGCTCGCCATGGTCTGCCCCCTCCTCAGCCCACCAGCTTGCCGACGAGCGCACCGACGGTGCGGAGCTGCTCGTCACGCTTCGCGTGGAGGGCCAGCGCGCTCGTGTACGCGAGCTGGTTGGTCATGTCGGTCTTCGGCTCGCCCTGCACCACCGGCGCCGCCGGCAGCGGCATGATCGCCGCGATGACCATGGAGGCCAGCTCGACGAGCTGACCGGTGGTCACGTTGGAGAACACGCCGCTCCTGGCGGGCGCGTAGGTCTGGGGCTGCGCCTCGACCACCCGCGCCGCCGGGCGCGCGACCACCGCCGGCCGAGGCCGCACGGGCGGCGCCGAACCGACGAAGACGCGACCCGGACGGCCCGGACTACGATGGTCCGTGCTCGGGCGGCGCGGGGCGTTGCGAACGTCGTCGTCGTCGAGGAAGTAGACTTCGGTGTACTCGTCCATGTGTTCGTTCCTTTCTCGACCACGCAGGCCGCTCGCGCGACGCCAGACACCGATCGCTTGGGTTACTCGTCGAAGCCGTCGTCGAAGTCGTCGTCGACGAAGCCGAGGCGCGTCGCGACCTCGGGCGCGATGCTCTGGAAGTTGGCGAGCACGCGCGGGCGGTAGCCCTGCCGCGGCGCCGCCGGATCGGCGGGCTTTGCCGGCGCCTTCTCCGTGGCGCGCTTCTGCATCAGCGCGAGCGCGAGCTGGCCCGCGCCAGCGGCGGCGATGCCGTTGGCGGCGACCCGCGCGGCACCGTCGAGCGTGTACGCGCCGATCGCGCCGCCGACG